>CAXRAV010000055.1:0-13342 GCA_964228585.1 Candidatus Limnocylindrus sp.
CGCCAATAAGAGCAGGCCGCTCCGCGGTTCTGTTGGATAAGTCAGCAGTCCGCTGAGACAGAGCAGATTGTCAAAGATCAAGGTGAGCACGATGAAGGCTGCACACGAGGCCCGTGTGCCGCGGTCGGAAACGAGGAGTGGCCACGCAAGTCCAACGCCAGCGCCAGCGAGCGACGCTGCGGCGACCGTGTACTCCGCACCACTCAACAGTGCGCCGAGCGTTCCGCCTGCAAGCGCGCCTATGAGTGCGCACCCCACGCCCTCACGCAATCCAAGTGCCGTCCTCACTCGAAGCGCTCCACGTCCGAAAAGATCAGCGGCTACCACCGCGAGCGATGAGATGCCAAAGAGCAACAGCGGCTCTTCAATGGGGAATCCGCGTCCGAGCGGACCTGCGCCTGGGAGTGCAAGCGTCGTGCCAGAGGCGGGTGTGGCAAACCATCCTCGCGCCAGGCCGATCGTATCCACCAGAAGAAACGCAATACTGATCGCGACGGCAACGGGGAGCACCACACGGCGGCTTGTCCAAGGGCTCCATCGTCGTGCAATGCCATGAATACCAGCGATTGACCCGAGGATCGCGGCGAGATAGATCTCTCCCACTATCGTCGTCGGCTCTGTGCAAGTACGAGTCCAAGCGCCGCGGCACCAACCAGCACCACGCAGAAACTGATCGCAGCCAGCAGCCAGAAGTGCATCGGATAGAGCTGCACCAACCGATCGGTCGCAGGATTGAATGTCCAGTTCCCCGCAGGGAAAAGCAGCTCATGGGCAAACGTGAATGTCGCGTCAAACGCGACAACGAACGCCCCGCCGACCAGCGCAGCTCCCGTGCCAAGGAGAAGCGCCCCATCTCGGAGCGCCTGATAGAACCAGCGACGTTTGCGAATGAAGAGCGTCGTGAGTACGGCGAGTGAGGCTGCGCCCGCGATCATCAGGATCCGAAAGAGCACGCCAACGTCTACGAGGTGCGAGCGCTCTGAGGTGCTCAGCAGCGGTTCTCCGCTCAGGGGCACGTCAAATGCCCCACCAACAAGGAGATCACGCACGAGCGCATCGGAGAGCGAGTGTGCAACTTGTGCGGGGACGCTGAGGCTCTCCGCCGCATCTGCAAGGTCAAGGAGGAGATGCACGACTGGTGGGAGGAGGAAGAGGCCAAGCGTGATCGCAAGCAGTCCGAGAAGCGTGAGGGCGGCTGCAGCGATTCGACGCGCCGCACGGCGCATCTGCTTCACGCGTCGACGAGGACGCGTCCCTGCTCCCACCACGAACGCAGGGAGAGTGGGTCAGGCGCGACTCGGCCGAGAAGGAGGGTTGCCCGCGTGACGGCCGCCTGGAAATCTTCCCAATCACTCTCAGCGAGTGCGCGAATGCCTGGATACCCAGCCACAGCGAGCAGCTGATGTTCTTGCCGTCCAAAAAAGGCGAGGTTCAGCAAGAGCGCTTCGTCGCGCCACTCGTCGACATCAGCGAGCGAAGCATCTGTCTGGTCTGCCAGCGTTTGGCGCCTGGTCGGCGTTTCGCTCCGCTCAAGGAGTAGCCCCGTGGTGAAGATCCCTTGGGCCTCCAACCGGGCGAGATGGACTGGCTCAATCCGTGTCAGCTCGTTGATTGATGGCATGGCTACCCCCTTCTCGGCAGCGTAGCGCCTCGCTCCCTCCGCTGCCCTCCGCTGCCCTCCGCTGCCCTCCGCAGGACATGTTACCCACCTGCTCCCGGCGCCCTCGTTTTGTTACATAACGCAGATAAGTCGCGATTTTGTTGCGGTTTCAGAATAAAGTGCCCGGCTGCGGCATAATCGGGCGAGCGGCGGAGAGAGGCCGCAAGGATATTTGGAGGTCTATAGATGAGTCCAGAACAGGGATACCAGCTGGTATACAACTTCATGTCGCTCGCCATCGCATCGATGGGCGCGAGCTTCTTCTTCTTTGTCTCCGCACGCGGAGCGCTGAAGGAGGGGAACCGAATGGCAGTCACGCTCTCAGCCACTGTGGTGCTGATCGCGTTCTACCACTACGTCCGCATCTTTGACTCGTGGGTCGCCACCGCTGGTGGTTCGCTCGGCGAGTTCAACGAGGCTTACCGCTACGTTGACTGGCTCCTCACGGTGCCACTCCTTGTCGCCGAGTTGATCCTCGTGCTTCGCCTTGACAAGAGGGTCGAGAGCAAGCTCATCCAGAGGAATGTGGTCTACGCCTTCCTCATGATCGCTACGGGATACATCGGCGAGATGGACAATCAGACCTCCGTGGTCCTTGACTCCTCACGCACGATTTGGGGCGCTATCAGCACGATCTTCTTCGTTCTGATCCTGCGTGACCTGTTCGGCGGCATTGATGCGTCCATCAAGCGACAGAGCAAGGAGATTCAGGGCATCTTCAAGGTGCTCCGAGTCGTGCTCATCGCCACCTGGGGTGTCTACCCAATCGCCTACCTGCTCCCGACGATCTCGACGGGCCTCGGCTTGACGGCTGGTGACGGCCTTGTGCTGAAGCAGGTTGGATACACGATTGCGGACATCCTGGCGAAGCCGGGCTACGGTCTCCTTATCTGGAAGATCGCGACCCTGAAGAACACAGGCCGCTAACCAACAAGGCCTCTCACGGCGGCACGCCGCCGACGCTAAAGAGCAGAAGGCCCGGGGGACACCCCGGGCCTTCTGCATTTCATCGCCTGATGGTCGGAGCGACAGGATTTGAACCTGCGACCTCTTGCCCCCCAGGCAAGCGCGCTACCAAGCTGCGCTACGCTCCGTTGCGGTACGCGAGCGGCGATTCTAGCAGCCTTGCCGAGTCCCGCTCAGTGCCATTCAGCAGTTGGTGCTCGTCCTAGAAGTCCCTCAGCAAGGCGCTCAATGCTCACGCCGTGTTCAAGCGCTGCAACGACTGCCGCCGTGATTGGCAGCTCAACGCTGAGGCGGGACGCAAGGAGGAGCGCTCCGTGGGCGGTCGGGATCCCCTCAACGGTTGCACCGATCGTCTCGACCGCAGCGCTCACCGACATGCCAGTGGCGAGCAGCTCACCCAGCCGTGCGTTCCTTGATCCAGTGTTGGATGCGGTGAGCACCAGATCGCCAACCCCTGCAAGTCCGAAGGCGCTCTCGGCGCGGCCGCCACATGCCTCAGCTAAACGCGCCATCTCTGCAACGCCACGGGAGAGGAGCGCCGCCGCCGCATTCTCGCCGTAGCCAAGTGAACGCACGCCGCTCACAGCGATCGCGAGAACGTTCTTCAGCGCGCCCGCCACCTCTACACCGATCGGATCATCACTCATGTAAATCCTAAACGTTGGACGTGCAAGCGCAGCGAGGACATCATCACGCGGCCCGTCTTTGGTAGCGAGCACTGCAGCGGCTGGCTTGCCTGCTGCAATCTCACGGGCGAGGTTTGGTCCTGAGAGGGTGAAGAGTGCTGACCGGCTCACACCCGCGGCAACCGCAAGTTCAGAGACGCGCTCGCCGTGCCGGCTGAGGCCCTTCGACGCCATGACCACGTTCGCCCCTCCAACTGCCACCTGAGCAAGTGCCCCGCGAATGGCATCTGAGGGGATCGCGACCACGAGGAGATCCCCTACGCTCAGTCCCGAAAGCTCGTCTTCGACGGATCGGATCCGAATGCTCTCTGGCAGTCTGACTCCTGGCAGTCGACGCGAATTCATGCGCGCTGAAGTGATCGCGGATGCCTCGGCTGCCGTGTGAGCGATCAGCTCAATCGTTGGAGCGTCAACTCCCGTGCGAGGATGCGCCCAGAGCGCCGCGAGGGCGGTCCCCCATGCGCCGGCGCCAAGGATTCGAATCATCGGCTCCGACTCCCTGTCCGACCACCTGCACGTCCACGCTCACGACCCTCCTCCGCCGCTCGTTCTCGCACCACAATTCGAATGGGAGTGCCAGTCAGGGGGTACTGGTCGCGAATCTGGTTCTCAAGGAAGCGCTGCCAACTGAAATGTACCTGCGCCGCATTGCGCGCGAAGAGGACGAAGGTGGGCGGCGGTGTAGCCGCCTGTGCCGCATAAAGGATCTTCGGACGCTTACTGCCGCTGTGGGCAGGCTCCTGGCGGGCAACCGCCTCTGCCACGAGGCGGTTCAATGCGCCGGTAGGGATTCGCAACTTCCGTGCATCCGCCGCAGCAATCGCTGCGTCGAGCACCTTCGTCGCGCGCAAGCCCGTCAGCGCAGAGATGGAGAGGATCGGTGCAAAATCAAGAAAGGGGGCCTGGCGGCGGAGGAGTCCCATCGCCGTGTCAAAGGTGAAGCCGTCCTTCTCAACCAGATCCCACTTGTTCATCACAATCACGAGACCTTTCCCAGCTTCAATGACAGAGCCTGCTACGTGCAGATCCTGGGCTTGCAGTCCCGTTGAGGCATCTATAAGTAGCAGCGCCACATCGGCCCGATCGAGCGCCGCAACAGAGCGAACGGTTGCATACTTTTCGGCAACGGGACCCGATGCAATCCTGCCCCTCTTCTTGATTCCCGCCGTATCAACGAGGGTGATGTATCGACCAGCGTGATCAATGTGATCGTCGATGGCGTCTCTCGTCGTTCCTGGCACGTTACTCACAACGGTACGCTCCTCACCGAGGAGCTGGTTCAGCAGACTCGATTTCCCAACATTTGGCCGCCCCACGATGGCGACAGTGACTTCGCCCTCGCGGGCAGGTAGGCCACTCTCGGGTGGGAGACCGCGCAAGCTTTCGATCAGGACGTCAAGGAGATCGCCTGAGCCGATCCCATGTTGCGCGCTTACTGGATAGATGGCGTCAAAACCGAGCGTGGCAAACTCATGTGCCGCGCGCTCACGCTCAATGTTGTCCGCCTTGTTCGCCGCAAGCAGGATTGGCTTGCCGCTCTTGCGCAGCAACTGTGCCACCTCTGCGTCGCCGGGATTCGGTCCAGTGGCTGCATCCACAACCAAGATGATGAGGTCCGCGTTGGTCACGGCAATCCGTGCTTGGTCCTGCACGGCAACATCGATTACATCACCCTGCGCAGGTTGCATTCCCCCTGTATCTACCAGCCGAAACCTAAATCCGTTCCACTCGGCGATAGAGATCAGCCGGTCCCGTGTTGTCCCAGCGCGATCCTCAACGACCGCTCGTCGCTCGCCGACGAAACGGTTGAAGAGTGTGCTCTTCCCCACGTTCGGTCGTCCAACGAGGGCGACGAGCGGCAGGCGCTCCTGCACCACTGCTTCATCCGCCCCCTGGCGACGGCTCATTGAGCACTCGGTTCAGTGATTGAGGTTGTTCGATATTGCGGGGTCGCTGCGGAGGCGAGAGCCTCTCGTGCGATCTCACTGGCTCTCCGTTTCACCGACTCAGTTCCAGCCAATTCGGCGATTCTCGCGGCAACCCGTTCCAGATCCTCGATCGGCGTACTCGTTCCGCCGGTAACTCCAACTCGGACCACACCTTCGAACGGTGCAGCGTCACGCAGATCAGCTGCAGACTCAATTTGGAGTGCTCGCGTGCCACTGATCTCGCAGAGACGAGTGAGCTCCTTGGTGTTCGCGCTCTTGCTCCCACCCACAACCACCATCATGTCAACGGTTCGCGCCGCCTCCATCGTGTCTTCTTGGCGACGAATCGTCACCGGGCAGACGGTATTGAGAACCTTGAGTTCATGACAGCGGGAGACCAGGAATGCGGCGAGGCGCTCAAACTTCCAGGGAGGTTGTGTTGATTGGGTGATGAGCGCCATGCGCTTGCGGCGTGGAATCTTCGCCCAATCCTCCTCTTCGTCAACCAGAATCGCGTTGGGGGCGAATC
This sequence comes from Candidatus Limnocylindrus sp., assembly GCA_964228585.1. Taxonomy (GTDB): domain Bacteria; phylum Chloroflexota; class Limnocylindria; order Limnocylindrales; family Limnocylindraceae; genus Limnocylindrus. The sequence goes on from CAXRAV010000055.1 coordinate 5,770, forward strand.
CCAGGAGTCCAACGACCTCCGGATGGTGAGGTGTCCCAAGAAGCACGATCTCGTAGCCCTCTTCCACGAGCTTCGCGAGCTCGCGATGCTCCTGCACGACCCACGTGCAGGTGCCATCAATCACTTCAAGGCCACGATCGTTCGCGCGCTGCAGAACCTCTGGGGTCACCCCGTGCGCACGAATGACGATTGCCGCACCTTCGGTCACCTGGTCGAGCGACTCCACGCTCTCAATGCCACGGGCATTAAGGTCCGCGATCAGCCCCTCGTTGTGCACGACGTGCCCGAGCGTGTGTGTTGCCTTCCCCTCGGCGCGCGCAACTTTCGCTTTGTCAATCGCCTCACGCACGCCGTAGCAGACCCCAGTGCGCTTCGCGATGCTGATGCTCTCGACACTTCCCATGTGGGCGATTATCCCCTACTCCACCCATCCAAGCGAACCAACCACCTGAAAGGCGCTCGCCCTCCCGTTGTGCGGCTCCGCTACGGGCGATACTCGTGCGGAAGGAGGGTGGCTACGGCGGCTCGCATCTTCTCGGCTACAAGTGGGAGGGCTGGGCGATCGCCCGCTGAATACGTGAATCTGTGCGGCTCGCCAATCACCATCTGAATCCGTGCCGCCCGACGCGGGAGTAGGGCGCCCCGAGGCCAAAGTTGCTCGGTACCACTCACTGCAACGGGTACGACGGGAGCTCCACTGCGCAACGCGAGAAGCGCCGCGCCGTCGCGGAATGTACCAATCTTCCCATCACGAGAGCGCGTCCCTTCAGGGTAGATCCCAAGGATGTTCCCATCTCGGAGCACCCCTTCCGCCAAGCGAAAAGCCTCAAGATCAGCCGCACCTCGCCGCACACCGAAGACGCCATTGACTCGCAGGAAGGTGCCGACCAGTGGCCAGCGCATCGCCTCCGCCTTCCCCATCCAATTGATCGCCCGTCCAGTTTCCGGCGTAAGCCAGCATGCCAAGAAGATTGGGTCAAGCCAAGAAATATGATTTCCAACCAAGATGACCGGCCCAACTCTTGGGATTCGCTCCATCCCTTCAACGACAATCTCGCGTGCAAGCCGGCGTATGGCCCAGGCACCGAACGCGTCAGAGAGTCGCATGCCGAACGGAGGACGATCAAGCGACATGTGACGACAAACGCACCCTCTTCACGATCTGATCAACAACCTCCTCGAGGGTGAGAGCATCCGTCGCAATGAGAAGTGCGTCATCAGCAGCGCGAAGTGGTGCCACTAATCGGCTGCGATCTTCTCGATCCCGTGCGATCAGGCTACGCAGCGCCTCCTGGTGTTCATCTGAACCCTCTGCAAAGCCACGCTGGATCGCACGACGCAACGCGCGCGTCTCAGCGGACGCGTCCAAGAAGAATTTGTGTTGGGCCTCCGGATAGACCACGGTACCGATGTCGCGTCCGGCAAGAACCACGCCACCACGCATTGCGGTTTCGCGCTGCACGGTGCGGAGCGCTGCCCGAACATCTGGGATAGCTGCAATCGCCGCAACGGCACGCTCCACGTCGCCACCCTCAAGCTCTGACGCCTCAAAGGGCCTGCCGTCCACCACGATCGTCGCGCTTCCACTCTCAAGATCTACGTCCGCAAGGTGCGCAAGCTGCACAAGCTTCTCTGCATCGCCTGCACTGATTGATGATGGGACCTCGAGTGGCGCGAGGGTAGCGCCTGCCACGCCACCATCAAGCGCCGCTCTCGTGACCGCCCGATATAGCAGCCCGGTATCCAAGAAGCCGTACCCAAACGATGCGGCAACTCGGATCCCAACGCTGCTCTTCCCGCTTGACGCTGGACCGTCAATAGCGATCTGCGTCACGGCCTGACCGCCGTTCGAGTTGCCGATGCGAGGAGAACGTTGCCGAGTTCAGCTCGCTCTGCAACTTGTAGGGGACGTGCTTCGCCGACCCGAATGTTTGCAAGATGGACCGGTCCGAAGGAAATTCTAATGAGCCGACGCACAGGGCGCGCAATGGCACCGTACAGCCTGCGCACCTCATGGTGACGCCCTTCTCCCAGCGCGATGTAGCTCCACTGAGCAGGGTCCGAACCATCGTCCAGCACGTCTTCCGGGAGCCGATCGTCCGGGCGAATCTCCCGCGCGTCGAGCGCGCGCGCCCATCCATCAGTGAGCCGGATCCCCGCGCGCAACCGCGCCTGCTCCGCGTGTCCGAGCGGTAGGTCGCACATCACTGCGTATCCGCGTTGAAGGCCAGCGCGCGGGTGTGCGATCGGTGATACAAGGCGGCGCTCAGGAGTAAGGAGCAGCAGGCCTTCGCTCTCTCGATCGAGTCGTCCGATTGAGAGCATGCGCGCAGCGCGGGTCTCGCCAAGGAGCGGAGTGAGTGCTTGCGGCAGCGTGATCTCAGCATGTGGGTCCGCATGCGTTGTGGTGACCCCCCAGGGCTTATGCCACGCGAGCATCTCCGCGCCACCAAGCGGATCGCTCAAATCTTCTGGCGCGCCGCTGCGTGCAGCGAGCGCCTTCCCGTCAAGTTCAAGGAGCGAACTTGGCTCCATTCGCTCGCCAAGGAGGACCGTTCGACCAGCACTCGTAACTCGCGCAGCCGCAATTGCTGCATCAGCGCCACGCCGAGAGAGGCCCGAGCGCTCAGCGACGAGCACATTGACGCGGATCAGTTCAGTCAGCGAAGGCTCCTTCGCCAGCTGGCGTCGTTGGACCTTCTTCTCGCGAAGCGTCAGCGGTTGACGGCTCCTCACTGGAGAGTTGCAGACTCAAGATTGATGCTGCATCGCCCTCGAGTGGCGGGAGATCGCTGAGCGACGAGAGTCCAAATTTACGGAGAAACTCCATCGTTGTTGCGTATCGATGCGGGCGTCCCGCCGTTTCTAGACGATCAACTTCTTCGACCAGACCGCGCTCAAGTAGGACGCGAAGGGCGTAGTCAGCATCAACGCCGCGAATCTCTTCAATGCCCGCCTTGGTCACCGGCTGTCGGTATGCAATAACGGTGAGCGTCTCAAGGGGGGCTGCAGTCATATCTGAGCCACCGGTTCCGATCCATGCCATGACGGCGCGTGACTGTCCAGGGCCACTCGTGAGCTGCAGCTCGTCCCCATGGGTGAGTAGCGTGATCCCGCGCCCCGCGAGCGTTGACTGAAGCTCTTTCGCCAAGCGATCAAAGGCCGCGCGGTCAACCTCAAGGAGCTTCGCCGCCTCCTTCCTCGTTAGCGGCCGATCCACGACAAAGAGAAGAGCCTCAAGGTCAGCGGCTGTTGCCGGACGAGTTCGCTCAGGAAGGGCTGCCCCTGCTCGCTTCTCGGTGGTCATTCTCCCCCCTTACGCATGTACGCTCTCAGGCGCACTCTCTGTGATGATGATCGGACCCCAGAGTGCATCTTGCACGACTTGAACCTCGCGCCGCTTTGCCAACTCTAGTAGAGCGAGAAAGGTCACCGCAATAAACGAGCGATCACGGCGGTCTCCAAGGAGCGTCTCAAGGTCCACACCGCTCAGCCCGCTCTGACGCACCGCCTCGCGAATGGCTGAGAGTCGATCGCTGATTGAAACCTTCAGGCCAACCGGCGCGAGCGCAAGATCAGCGAGTGGACGGCGACGAAGTGCGATACGAGCGGCAGCACGGACGAGTCGTTTCGGGTCAGAGATAACAGGGGTCAGCGGCTCCAGGAGCACTGGCTTCGGCTGAGGGAGGAGGCGGGTTGGCTGCTCACGCTGCCAGAGCGGCGTCTGAAGTCGCTCGCCGAGCAGTCGAGCGGCATCACGGAAGACTCGGTAGCGCAGGAGTCGCGCACGCAGATCCACCGCCTCTTCTACATCATCAAGGTCGTGTGTATCAAGCCCTTGATGAGCGATCGGCCGCGGCAGAAGTGCGCGACTCTTGAGAACGATGAGCTGCGCAGCGACTGACACGAATGCGGAGAGCGTTTCCAAGCGGTCGTCAGGGATCTCCGCGAAGAAGCGGAGGAACTCATCGGCAAACGGTGCAAGCGGGACACGGCAGACGTCAAGCTCGTCACGCTCGATAAGTGCGAGGAGGAGGCCGTAGGGTCCACTGAACTCTCCGAGCGCCACAGAGGAGCGGGAACGACCGAAGAGTCCCCCCTGCTCGCGACGGAAGAAAACACCTTCAATGTCAACGGCGGCGGGGTCAGGAAGCTCGAACCCCTCTGCCAGCACCGATCGACTCATCCCACGCCCCTCTCTGTCTTACGCGCAAGGATACGCTCCCCGTGCAACTTGCGGAGCGCTACCGAGCGGTTCATCCGGGCCCGAGCAGGAACTCGGTCAATCCAAAACTCAGGTCTCCTAGCAGTGAGCCGAGCGGCGTGAAGAAGAGTAGGACGATCACCACGGGGAAGGCGAACCGTGACGAGGTCAGCCCTTCAACGGCGTCAGCAAGGCGAGGTGAGACGAGTGCCAGCACTCCGGTAAGGAGTGCCCGACCGTCAAACGGCGGGATGGGGAGGAGATTGAGGAAGAGTAGGCCGGTGTTGAAATATGTGAAGTAGACGATCAGCAATCCGATGAGGTCTGTGGATGGAGGGCTCCCAATCAGCCGGTAAAGAGCCGCCGCGATGACCGCCAGAAAGAGATTACTGAGTGGGCCCGCCACCGCGACGATCGCCCAGCCAAGACTCCCCCCTCGCAGGCTCTGCGCCATGACTGGGGTTGGCTTCGCCCAACCGATCATTCCTCCACCAGAGAGTGCCGACAAGAGAAGAAGCCCAGCCCCAAACGGGTCGATGTGGCGCCGCGGATCCAAGGAGACGCGACCGAGTGCCCGCGCATGTCCATCGCCGAGTTTCCACGCCGCAGTGGCATGTGCCGCCTCATGCACAGGAAAACTGATCAGGAGCAGGAGAAGCGCTGCGGCGAGTGGAGCGAACGTCTCTGCTTCCATTGTTGAATCGTAGCGGCTTACGCTCGAGGATGCGCCCGTTTGTATGCATCTCGCACATGGCTCCCAAGCAGGTGCGTGTACAACTGCGTGGTGGAGATATCCGCGTGACCGAGCAGCTCCTGCACCACCCGCAGATCCGCACCGCCATCGAGGAGGTGTGTGGCGAAGGAGTGACGCAACGTATGCGGGTGGATCTCCGTGCCGAGACCCGCTCGATTTGCCGCGTCTCGAATCACGCTCCACGCCGACTCGCGTCGCAATCGCACACCGCCCTGCGCGAGAAAAAGCGCGCTCGGCTCTACCGCAGCGCGGCTCCGTCTGACGCTCGCCTCCGCGTGAACCATGCGACCGCCGTCGCGGTACGTTCTGATCGCATCAACTGCTGGTTCGCCGATCGGCACCACACGTTCACGCCGACCCTTCCCAAAGAGACGCACGCTCCCCTCCTCAAGATCCACTCCATCAAGATCCAAAGCGACAATCTCGCTCACGCGCCCTCCCGACCCGTAGAGCGCCTCGCCAAGTGCGTGGGCACGCTGCGCATCTGCGCGCGCGAGATCGCCGCTACCCTGCTCAGTCGCAAGCTCACGAAGCAGCCGCTCCACGTCGTCTAAGCGAAGCACTGCAGGGAGATTTCGGCGCGTTCGCGGCAGATCAATCTCCGCGCTGATTGATCGAGTCAACTCCCCTTCACCTTCCGCGAATCTGTACAGCACGCGGAGCGCAGCGGCGCGGCGGCGCGTGGTTGAAACGGCAACGTTCGCCCCGGCGAGCCACGCTTGGGCAGCCTTTGCGTCGCTGCGCCAGGCATCACCCGGCCCGAGTGACGCGGCAAAGGATCGGTAGTCACCGCGATACGCGTCAAGCGTGCGCGGAGATAGGTTGCGCTCAACGCTCAGGTAGATGAGGCACGATTCAATGATGCGATCGAGTGAGCTCATAGTGAGTCCACCGCTCATGACCCGCTCTGGCCCGCCTTTGCCAGGAGTTCACGTGCCGCAGCCTCTGCGCCACTCCCTGCAGCGTCGCCAGCGAGCATTGAAGCGAGCTCACGCATCCGTTCCTCACCGGTAAGGTGACGCACTTCCGTAATCGTGCGCCCCGCTTCCTCACGCTTGCGCACCTGCAGGTGCACGTCCGCCTGTGCCGCAACCTGTGGAAGATGAGTCACGCAAAGCACCTGGTGCTGCGTGGCGATTCGCTTCAGGCTCTTGCCGAGCGTCTCTCCAGCACGCCCTCCGAGCCCTGCATCGATCTCATCAAAGACCAGCGTCCGACTTTCGCTCGCATCGCTGAGTGCCTCTTCGAGTGCGAGTGAGACTCGGCTCAGCTCACCACCGGAGGCAATCTTCGCGATGGGCGCGGCGGGCTCACCAGCATTCGGCGCAAAGAGGTACTCAACGTCGTCCCCGCCACTGCGGTCCACGAGGCAGGCATTCCCTTCAACGAGCGGGTCGTCTTCGCCACCAGCTCGGGGTGCGACAGTTATCTCAAACGTTGGTGGGAGTGCGAGCGACTCAAGGGCACGGTTCACCGCTTTACAGAGTCGCCCGGCTCCGGCAACTCGCGCGCGCCGCAACTGCGCCGCGAGCACACCAATCTCCTCCGCAAGCGCGGTTCGTTCCCTCAGGATCTCACCCTGCCGTTCCGTGGCTCCTTCCAGACGTGCAACCTCGAGCTCAGCGCGTTCGAGGGCGTCCGCGAGGCCAGCCTCATCGGTGCGGAAGCGTCGTTCTAGCGAATGGATCAACCCAAGTCGCTCCTCAATCTCAGCAACTGGACGACTCATCGCCTCAACCACTTCGCCGCGAGCAGCATCACGAGCGAGATCGTCAATCTCTACCGCGAGCGCGCTAATACGCTCCGCGAATGATGCGCTCGCAGGATCAAGTTTTAGCAGCTCACGCGCGCTCCGATCAAGAAGTCGAGAACGCGCGCGGAGGCTCTCATCATCCGCGTCCAGGAGGGCCAGAATCTCTGCGCGAAGACCGTCAACTCGATCGCTACTCGCAGCGCGACGCAGCTCCTCACGGAGCCTCTCGCCTTCCCCTGGCTCGACCGCGGCACTCAGAAGGTCATCTCGCTCCGAGCGAGCAATCAGCAGCAGAGCCTCACGTCGGGCGTCGCTGCCGCCGAGTTCATCAAACTCCACCTGCAACCGCTCGCGCTGTTCCACCAACGTGGTGATCTTTGCTCTTACTTCGAGAGTCTCGGACCAGCGATCCAGAAGATCCCGCTGGCGACCACGGTCCCCGAGGCGCTGTTGATCGTGCTGTCCATGGATCTCAATCCGCGGTGCCACCTCTGCAGTGAGCGCCGCGATTGTCACCAACTCATCGTTAATGCGTGCAATGGAGCGTCCCTCGCTGTGCACCTCTCGAACAATGATCTTTTCCGTTGCATCCGCGCTCAGCAGCAGGTCCACGCGCAGCTTCGCTTCGCCGCTCCGGATTGCATCAGTATCAGCACGCGCGCCGCGGGCCAGCGCGAGCGCGTCAACGATGAGGCTTTTTCCCGCTCCAGTCTCGCCCGTCAAGACCGTGAGTCCAGCACCAAGCTCAACGCGGACAGTGTCAATGATTGCGAGCCCAGAGACACCAAGCTCGATGATTCGCGACCCGTTCGCGGAGGTGCGCTTCGCGGCGCTCACCTGGGAAGGAGATCCACCTTCTGGC
>CAXRAV010000056.1:0-2820 GCA_964228585.1 Candidatus Limnocylindrus sp.
AGATCCCGAGCGAGCGCACGGTCCTCTGTCAGTACCTTGACGATAGAACTCTTTCCGGCACCGATCGGACCAGAGACCCCGATCACCTTCATGCCGACACCTCACCCTCCAACGCGAGCCACGCCTCTTCGGCCGCGGTGAGTGCTGCTGAGACATCAGCGAGTTCGCTCGTCACACGCGCGAGCTCAGTGTATGAAGCGATCACTTTTGGATCAAGCAGCGAAAGCTCCAACTGTGACTTCCGCAACCCGAGACGCTCAAGATCTGCATCAACCGCGGCTCGGCGGCGGCGCGCCTGCTCCTTGCTGAGCGCTGGCCCCTTCTTCACCGTTGCTGGTGCGGGTGCCGCAGGACGCGACGGATCGTTCCTCGTTGCGCGTGGCGACGGTGCGCGCTTCGCGTCGTCAAGTACGCCTGCGTTTGCAACCGTCCACCCTGCAGCAACTGCGCTCCGCCACGCACGCCATCCGCCATCGAATCGCACGATCACACCCTCGCTTACCACCCAGAGCTGCGTGCAGATGCGTTCGAGCAGGCGACGGTCGTGGCTGACCAAGAGAACCGTTCGCTCCCCGTCAAGCAGAAATCGTTCGAGCGACTCACAGGCGTCCACATCCAAGTGGTTGGTCGGCTCGTCCAGAAGGAGGAGGTTCGATGGAAGAAGTCCGAGGATTGCCAGTTCGAGTCGACTCCGTTCGCCACCCGAGAGAACGGCGACCTCCTTATCCACTTCGTCGCCCCGGAAGAGGAAGCGCGCGAGGTGTCCACGCGCAACGGGTGTTTCTACGGGAACCGCAGCGCGAAGTGCTTCGATCACGGTAGTACCGTGGAGACCAGCGGCGCGTACCTGCGCGAGATACGCAGGGATTACGCCTTGCGCAACCCGAATCTCGCCGCTGAGTGGCACAAGGATTCCAGCGATGCTCTTCAGAAGGGTGGTCTTCCCTGCCCCATTCGGACCGACGATGCCAACTCTCTCGCCCCGCCGGAGTGCAATGCTCTCCGCACGAGCGATGACTCGTCGCGTCGGCTCGCGATATCCAACCTCTGCCTCCACCAGGCGCACGGGCTCTGCAGGGCCCCGACCCGCTCCTGCGGCAGAGATCGCGAGCGTTGCCCTCCGCTTCGGTGCAACCACTGGCTCAATCGCCGCCAGGCGCCGCTCATGCTCGTGCATCTTGCTGTACTTCCGATGGCTTCGATACGTCTGGATCAGCTCGCGCTCTCGTGCGATCTCTTTCGTCCGTCGCTCGGCGTCTCGCTCTGCGTCCAGTTCCCCAGAATCGCGCTGTTGTGCATACGCCGAGTAGTTTCCACGGAATCGCGTGACGGTACGGTTGCGAACCTCCCAAACTCGATCCACACCGGCATCAAGAAACGACCGATCGTGACTCGCCACAACGAGTGCCCCGCCGCGAGCGCGCAGCGCCCCTTCGAGCCACTCAATCGCCTCCACATCCAGATGATTCGTCGGCTCGTCGAGGAGGAGAAGATCTGGATCAGCGATGACGAGTCGCGCAAGGGCTACTCGGGTCTGCTCTCCTCCAGAGAGTCGCGAGGGGGACTCTCCATGTCGCGAGGCAGGGAATCCGAGACCTCGAAGAGCTGATGCCACTCGGTCGTCAACGGTGTACCCCTCGAGCGCATCGAATCGTTGACGTGCGGCGGCATACTCAGGCGTCGCAACGCTTCCCGCCGCCTCCGCCTCCTGCAACGCGTTGGCGATCCTCGTGATCTCTTCCGCACCACTTCGGACCGCATCGGTGAGCGTCGCCGCCCCAAGAAGCCTTGGGTCATGGGATGACTCTTGCGCCAACACTTCTATGTTGACGCCGCGTGCACGATCCACGCGACCTCGATCCGGTTCGTCACGGCCAATCATCATGCGCAGCAGCGTTGTCTTCCCCGCTCCATTCGGTCCCACGAGTCCAATCCTCTCGCCCGCGGCCACACTCACACTGACGTTCTCAAGAATGGTGACCGCGCCAATCTCGCGTCCAACGTCGTTCAGCGAGAGAATGCTCATCGCGCACCGCCAGACCGGACTGCCCGACGTCGCGCCGCCGCGCGCTCCGTTGCGGTCGCGCCAAGGCTCCCCTCTTCAAGTGACTCGCTCCACCGTGGACCTCGACGCAACGTGGAAGACTTCTTCAGGTCTCCCGCCGAACCGGCTGCACGACGCCCCCGTGGAAGCGGCTGGCAGCGGGGACAGTAGTGCGTGCCGCGACCTCCAAGTGTCACGCGCCGAATCGTGGTGCCACACCGCATGCACGGCGCACCGCCGCGCTGGTAGACGGCGAGGCGCTCCTGCATCTCACCGTCGCCATCGGGTCCCGTGTAGTCGTCAATCGACGAGCCGCGCGCAGCCACCGCCTCGCGAAGCAGCGAGACGATCGCATGGTGGAGCCGCTCCGCCTCTGCCGTGCGGAGCGCTGCAGCCATCGCGAGCGGATGCAGGCGAGCGCGCCAGAGTGCCTCGTCGACATAGATATTTCCAAGCCCAGCGATGAATCGCTGATCGAGGAGGAGACTTTTCAATCGGCTACGGCGGCTCTTCAAACCGCTCGCAAACCGTGACGCCGTGAAGGTCGCCTCTAACGGCTCTGGTCCGTGGTCGCCAAGTGCCGCTTCGCCATTCGGATCAAGCGAACGCGAAGGGGTCCCGTCCGCTCTCCGTGCGACCAGTGCAAGCCTGCCGAACGCGCGAACATCACGGAATCGAATCACCCGCTGATCGCTGAGCTGCAGCTCTGCTCGAACATATGGATCCGGGGCCGAAGTCGCCGGAAGGACCACGAGTTGACCCGTCATGCGCAGGTG
>CAXRAV010000057.1:0-2496 GCA_964228585.1 Candidatus Limnocylindrus sp.
CCACAGAGCGTCCCTGGCGCCTTCCTCTCCATCCCGTATATCGAAGCGAAGTTCGGCACCTGGCACCCGCAGGGGGGCATGCATGAAGCGCCACTTGCCATGGAGCGGCTCGCCCGCCGACTCGGCGTGGAGTTCCGCTACAGCACCGATGCAATCGGGAGCGTCATCAGCAACAAGCGCATCAGCGCCCTCCGCATCGCGCCACGAAGCGCACAACCACGTACGCTCGGCACCGGCCCCGCTGCGCCGAACCAGCCAGGCGAAGAGCGCATTGAGGCGGATGCGGTGCTCTTCAACGCCGACATCGTCCACGCGAATCGTGATCTGATCGGCGAAGAGCATCTCGGGCTGCTCAGCCGCCGGCGCTTCAAGAGCATCACGCCGTCATCAAGCGCCTACATCCTGCACCTCGGCGTGAAGCGCACCTTCCCTGGCCTTGCCCATCACACCGTCTGGCACCCCGAGAACCCGAACGACGAGCTCGACCGCATCATCAGCTCACCCGTGCCGAGCGGCGATCCCACGCTCTACATCCAGCACGTTGCGGCAACAGATCCAACCGCACGGCTCAATAGCCGCACCGCGCTCTATGTGTTGACGCCAGTTCCGCCGCTGAAGGATCCACGCTGGTGGGAGGAGCACCGTGACGAGTACCGCGCCGCAACGATCAAACGCGTCTGCGAGCGCACCGGCCTTAAGCCTGATGAGATTGAAGAGCAGGCTGACTGGACGCCACTCGAGTTTGAGCGCGAGCAGTACTGCCACGACGGCTCGATCTTTGCCTTAGCAGCAAGCTTCTTCCAGAGCGCCTACTTCCGCCCCGCCAACGCCTCACCAGACGTCGCTAACGCCTTCTTCGCTGGCGGCGGCTCACAGCCTGGCGGCGGCATCCCACTCGTCATGCTCTCTGGCTACATCGCCAGCCGCACCATCCTGAAGCGCCTCGGACTCCCCCTCCCACCTAGCGAGGCGGGGCAGATCTCCTAGCGCACCGTCGCGTTGCGACCACGGTTCCTATCGACCGCTCCGGCAAAGCTGAAAAGTGACTCAAAGAGCAGCACCCCTGACGCGAAGAGCAGCAGCGGACTCCACGTTGTTGTAATCGCGGCGACAAACAGCGCGACCGCAGCTGCCATGCGGATGCGCTTGTCGATCCCCCGCAGGCGTCCGCCAATCAAACGAACGAGAGGTCGGCGCAGGATCGCCACATAGAGCAGCGCCGCAACGAGAGCGACCGCGTAAATCACGAGTAGATTGATCAGTCCGTAACGCGTTCCGACAAGCTCGTACGCAGACAACCCGAAGAACTCCTGTTGAATGCCTGGCAGGACTGCGAGGGCGTTGGCTCGGTCTTCAAGACCGAAATACTCAATCTCACCGATTGCGAGTGAGTACTTGCTCGAGTTGTCAGGGCTCGAGATCCTTACCGAGTACACCCCAGGCGCGGCGCGCAGTCGGAACTCGCCGCCGTCCCAATAGGTGTTCTGCGCGAAAGGCTCGTAGAAGGTCACCCACTCCGCGTCGACTCCGCCGAGGCTCTCCACCAGTTCTTCGCCGCGGAAGATCTCCGCCTTCACGTCCCGTTTCGGCGTCTCGCTGTCGGGCACGAGAATTCCAACGTAGAGATTGAACTCAACCTCGGACATGATCACATAGGTGTGTGCTGCGCCGGAGAGCACGCCGTAGTAGGCCTTCGAGATTTCGGGGTCAACGACCTCGGTCGTGTCGCTGTCGACGACCACGGGCTGATGGGCAAGTGCAGGCCCCGCCGAAAGCAGCATCAGGCCTGCGAGTGAGAGCGCCGCGATCACTTGATGCACCCGCATCTCGTCCCTTCCCTTCCGCCAGATTGAATCCCTCTTGCTGAATCCTACAGAGAAGCGAGAAGCCGGCCCCCACCGGGACCGGCCTCTCCTGCCCACGTGGGCAACACAAGTCTCAGACCGCGATAATGCCGAGCTTCACCAAGAAGTAGACAACGAATGCGGCAATGGAGACCCAGAAGAGGGGCTTCACGTCGCTCGCCTTCCCCGACGTCACCTTCAGGATGCCGTAGGTCAAGAACCCTACGCCGATCCCGTCAGTGATCGAATACGAGAGTGGCATCACAATCAGCGTTGCAAGGATCGGGAAGCCATCGGTGGCATCCTTCCACTGCACGTCGCGGATCGCCTCAAACATCAGGTAACCAATGATCACAAGTGCCGGTGCCGTTGCCGCCGCTGGAACGATTCCAGCGATCGGCGAAAGGAGAACGGCGCAGAGGAAGAGTGCACCGGTCACCACGCTGGTGAGACCGGTGCGACCACCCTCCTTGATGCCGGCGGCAGACTCAATGTACGTCGTATTGGACGAGACGCCGAGCGCGCCGCCCGCTGCAGCCGCGATTGAGTCAACAAGGAGCACGCGATTCGAACCTGGGAGCTGACCCTTATTGTCCAAGAGCCCTGCGCGTGCACCAAGGCCCACCATCGTGCCGGCAGTGTCGAAGAAGTC
>CAXRAV010000058.1:0-5354 GCA_964228585.1 Candidatus Limnocylindrus sp.
CGCGCGTGAAAAAGACGTCTTCATCGTGCAGCCAACATCGCGACCAGTGAGCACCTCCATCATGGAGCTGCTGATCATGATTGACGCATTCAAACGCGCCTCCGCCGGACGCATCACCGCCGTGATCCCGTACTACGGATATGGTCGATCAGACAAGAAAGATCAGCCTCGTGTGCCGATCACCGCCCGACTCGTGGCCGACATGCTGCAGGTTGCTGGCGCAAACCGAATCCTCACGATGGACCTTCACCAAGGACAGCTCCAAGGTTTCTTCAACGTGCCTGTCGATGAACTCACCGCGGTACACATGCTCTCCAACTACATCCGGCAGAAGGGGACCGAAAACCTAGCCGTTGTGACAGACCTTGGTTTCGCAAAGCGTGCGCGAACCTTTGCAGAACTGCTTGATGCACCACTCGCGATCGTCGAGAAGCGACGCGAAGGGAATGACGATCATGCCGAAGTGCTGAACGTCATCGGTGACGTGAAGGGGAAACGCGTGGTGATCGTCGACGACGAGATTGACACGGCAGGGACGTTGACGGAGACCGTTCGCGCCATCGAGAAGGCTGGCGCGATTGAAGTGACTGCATGCGCAACACACGGTGTCTTCTCTGGTCCCGCAATCGAGCGCATTGATGCATCAGCTGTTCGAGAGGTGATCGTCACCGATTCCATCCCAATGCCCGCTGGAGTGAGTAGCCCAAAGATCAAGCGCCTCTCCTCTGCTCCGCTCTTCGGCGAAGCGATCAAGCGCATCCATCTCGGTGAGTCCGTAGGCGCGCTCTTCGGCAAAGAGGCGTCGATGGCTGAAGAGATGGTGTTCTGGGATGGTGAACATGCTGGTCTCCCGTCCACAACAAACGGGAACGGACGCGCGACTATTGGAGCGGCCGGCGCGAAGCGACGCGCGAAGTAGCCATGACACTGAAGCTGCACCGACCGGACGAGCGTGGCGTGATCACCGCACACCAACCCGAGAAGCGCGCAGATTGGCGCGCCACCCTGAAGAGTCCGCGCTGGAACGCTGCACCGCTTAAAAATCCTGAAATGAATCCAACGAGCCGCCCCGCGAGCGTCGTCTACTGGCTCGTCCTCGGCGCCATGACTTTTGGAATCCTGATGCTGGGGTACGGCTCCGGCTTCTGGCGCTAAGGCTCGCTCATGGTGTTCGGCTTCCTCTCACGTCTTGTTGACTCCAACGACCGCGAACTCAAACGCCTCGCGCCGATCCTTGACGCCGTCAATGCGCGGGCCGATGAGATGGAGTCGACAAGCGCCGAGGAGATTCGCGGACGCATGGAGGCGATCGCGGCAGACCTGCGAGCGCGAAGTGGCGATGATCAGAAGCGGCGACTTGAAGAGGTGCTCCCAGAGATCATGGCCGCCGCTCGCGAAGCGGCGAAGCGCACGATCGGTCTACGCCCTTACGACGTACAGATCCTCGGCGCGATCGTCCTTCATCAAGGGAAGATCCCCGAGATGCGCACTGGCGAAGGGAAGACGCTCGTCGCTCCGCTCGCTGCCGCCGCCAACGCCCTCACAGGCGACGGTGTACATGTCATCACCGTCAACGACTACCTGGCGCGACGCGACGCGCAGTGGATGGGCCCGCTCTTCTCCTTTCTCGGCATCTCGCTCGGTGTCATCACCCACGACGCGTCCTATCTCTACGACGCTGAGTTCAGCAGCGGCGAAGAGCGCACGGCGCGCCTCCGCCCTGTCACGCGCAGGGAGGCGTACGCCGCCGGTGTCACCTACGGCACCAACAACGAGTTCGGCTTCGACTACCTGCGTGACAACATGGTCACCGAGCTCGAAGCTCGGGTCCAGCGTGGCCACGCCTATGCGATCGTGGACGAGGTCGACAACATCCTCATCGACGAGGCCAGGACGCCGCTCATCATCAGCGGCCAGGCGGCCGAATCGCAGGACCTCTATCAAGTCTTCGCGAAACTCGTCCCTCGACTCAAGGAGCGTCCTGCTGGCGCACTTGAGGGGGGTGACTACTTCGTTGACGCAAAAGACAAGGCGGTGTCACCGACGGAGGAGGGAGTCTCGAAGATCGAGAAGGCGCTCGGCGTAGAGAACCTCTACAGCGGCGACCCACTGATGGCCCGACACTTTGAATCTGCACTTCGCGCACACGCACTCTTCAAGCGCGACCGTGACTACATCATTGAAGACGGTGAGATTGTCATCGTGGACGAATTCACGGGACGCAAGATGCCAGGCCGTCGCTGGTCCGAAGGACTCCATCAAGCGGTTGAGGCAAAAGAGGGGCTCCGCGTCCAGCGTGAATCGGTAACGATGGCAACGATCACCTTCCAGAACTATTTCCGTCTCTACAGGAAGCTCGCCGGCATGACGGGTACCGCGATGACAGAGGCCGAAGAGTTCAGCAAGATCTACAACCTTGATGTGACATCGATTCCAACGCATCGACCAATGATCCGTGTGGATGAACCCGATCTTGTCTACCGCACCGTCCGCGCAAAAGATGCGGCGATCGTTGCGCACATCAAAGAGCGGAGCGCGGCTGGTCAGCCGGTCCTTGTTGGCACTACGTCTGTCGAGCGATCGGAGCATCTCTCCGCAATGCTGAAGCGTGAAGGCGTTGCACACAACGTCTTGAATGCGAAACAGCACGAGCGGGAGGCGCCTGTGGTTGCACAGGCGGGGCGACCGGGAACCGTCACGATCGCCACCAACATGGCTGGTCGCGGAACAGACATCAAGCTCGGTGGAGACCCAGCTGGTCTCGCCTCTGAAGCCCTTCGTATCAAAGGCTTAAACCCAGCCGAAGTCGACCGAGAAACGTACGCAGCAGCACTCGCCGATGCAGAACGCACCTGCGCATCCGAGCGCGAGGTGGTGCTTGCGGCCGGCGGCTTGCGCATTGTCGGCACCGAGCGACACGAGTCGCGACGCATTGACAACCAGTTGCGTGGACGAGCTGGACGACAGGGCGATCCTGGATCCTCGCGCTTCTACCTCTCTCTTGAAGACGATCTGATGAAGCGCTTCGCCGGCGAACGCGTCGTTGGCCTGATGGATCGACTCGGATTTGACGAGAGTCAGGCCCTCGAATCCGCAATGGTGAGTCGAACCATTGAGGGGGCGCAGACGCGCGTTGAGGGGTACAACTTTGATATCCGAAAGCGCGTCGTAGAGTTCGACGACGTCATCAACATGCAGCGCGCCACAGTCTACGGTGAACGCGATCGTGTGCTGCGTGGTGAAAACCTCACCCGCACCATTCAAGATGCACTACACGGCGAGGTTCGCACGCTGGCCGTCACTCACTGTCCACCGGGACTCACTGGTGAGTGGAACCGCAGCGCGCTCGCCACCGAACTGAAGCGCCTCGGTATTGAGCCGCCGGCATCACTGGATACCATCGTTGAGGACTCACTCCTCTATGAGGCGGTGGACGCTGCAGCGGATGCTGCGCTCGAGAAGAAGGCGGCCGAGGTCGGAGAAGAGCTCTGGCCGCGTGTGGAGCGCGCAGTCATCCTGCGCAGCATCGACCAGCTCTGGGTGGAGCATCTGACTGAAGTCGATGATCTACGACGCGGAATCGGGCTACGTGGGCATGCACAGGTTGACCCACTCAACGCCTTCAAGATCGAGGCGTTCAAACTGTATGAAGAGTTCCAGTCGCTCATTCGCGTCAGCATCGGCCGTGCCGTCCTGCGTGTCAGCCTGGTGCAAGAGAAGCGCGCACCTACGCCCGTGGCGGTGAAGACCGTTGGGGGCAGCTCTGAATCGGCGAGCGCCTCTCGTCCCGCATCCGCCTCGACAGCATCCGCAATGAAGGCTGGTCGAAACGATGCCTGCCCATGTGGTTCGGGGAAGAAGTTCAAGAAGTGCCACGGGGCATAGCCCCTGCTACGATCGCAAACGTGAAGCAGCAAAGCCCCGTCGTCGCCCTCGAGCGACCGAGTGAGCGCCCCTGGTGAGCGTCGACGCTGCCGGCCTGCGCGACCTGCTCGGACGTATCGAGGCTACGTCGGGGCGTCTTTGACCCAGTCGTAAAGAGTGCGCGTCTCGCTGAAATAGAGACGCAGATGCTCGCCCCAGGCTTCTGGGACGACCAACGCAGCGCTCGTCGACTCGCCCGCGAGGCGGAGGGGCTCCGCGAAGAGATCACTCGCTGGCAGCAGCTCACCACTGCCGCGCGCGACCTTGGCGAACTCTTCGAACTTGCCACCTCCGAGGGTGACGAGGCACTCCTTGCCGAAGTCTCAGAGAAAACAGCCCAAGTAGAACAGGACTTCCAAAAGGCGCGCACCTCGCTCCTCTTCGCCGGCGAATACGCGGATGCCGATGCCATTGTGACGATCCAGGCCGGCGCAGGCGGAACCGAAGCGTGCGACTGGACCGCCATGCTCCTTCGCGCGTACATGCGCTGGGCGGAGCGTCACGGATTTGCGCACGAGATTGTCGACTTCACCGAAGGTGAAGGTGCCGGATACCGTAGCGTTGCCCTTGAGATTCGCGGCCGCAATGTGTTCGGCTGGTTGCGCGCTGAACGTGGCGTACACCGGATGGTGCGCATCTCACCGTTTGATGGACAGAAGCGACGACAGACCACTTTCGCCATGTTTGAAGTGATCCCAGAGGTTGAAGATGATCAAGATGTGGTGTTGAACTGGGATGAGATCCGCGTCGATACCTTCCGCTCAAGTGGCGCGGGTGGCCAACACGTCAACAAGACCGAATCGGCGGTTCGCCTCACGCACTTACCAACCAACATCGTCGTATCGAGCCAAAATCAGCGCTCACAGATGCAGAACCGCGAGACCGCGGAGAAGATGCTGCGAGGCAAGTTGATCGAACTGAAAATTCGTGCACGCGAAGATGAGTTGGCACGCGTGCGTGGCGAGACGGTGGTCGCCGGCTGGGGGAGCCAGATTCGCAGCTACGTCTTCCACGCGTATCAGATGGTGAACGATCACCGCAGTGGTCACCAGACTGCGGATACCACTGGCGTGATGGACGGCGACTTTGATCCATTCATCCGTGCAGAACTTGAACGGCTGGCCATCGGCGCACCTGTGGCGGCGTCAGGTCCAGACGATGAGTAACCTAGAGCCCATGAACACTCATGGCGCCGCAGAACTTCTGACCTTTGAGCCGGTCGTTACGCTGCGAGATGTCCGCGTTCAATACCCAAGCGGACACACCGCACTCGCGGGTGTCAGCCTCACCATCAACCCTGGTGAGTTCGTCTTCCTTGTCGGGCCCTCCGGCGCGGGGAAGTCTTCGCTGATCGGCCTCCTCGTGCGCGACGTAATCCCTCTCTCTGGTGAGGTACACGTAGCGGGACACGCGGTACATGCCCTTCGACC
>CAXRAV010000059.1:0-2735 GCA_964228585.1 Candidatus Limnocylindrus sp.
GCGGTGCGAAGCGCATCCATTGGATGGGCGTGCGCAGGGAGGAGTCTGAGTGCAGCAAGAACAGCGGGTGGAACCTTGACTGGCTCGAGAACTGCGTTCGGGTGCCACTCACCGGTGAGGAGAAGATCGAGCACGCTTGCATATGTTCCCTGGGAGACAACCTCTTCAATGGGGTAGCCGCGGTAGAGCAGCTTGCCGTTGGCGCCGTCCACAAAACCGATTGCGGTCTCCGCGCCAATGACGCCCGCGAGCCCTGGGCTAAACGGCTTCTCTACGCTCATCTGCGTGGCCTCCGATCAACAAACTCAATGGCGAGCCGTAAGAGTACCGAACCGAGCAGCGCAACGAAGACCGACCCAAGGAAGCCTCCCGCATCACCGAACCCAGTGCTCTTTGCGAGCGTTCCGCCAATCAGACCGCCAAGAATGCCGACCAGAATGTTCGCGAGGCAGCCTCGCGCCGCGCGTCCACGGATGAGCCACGAGGAGAGTCCTCCGGCGAGAAATCCGAGGAGCGCCCAACCGATCGGATCAAGATCGAAGAAGTCCATCAGCGCGATCGTACGCCTCCCGAGAGAATCGCGAGGCGAGGCGTGCCAGCCCTCGAAGTGCCTCGGCTAGACTCACCTGATGGTGGAAGGCAGCCTCTCCGCAAAGATCAGCAGCGCCCCTTCTGATCCCATCTTTGGGATCGTGGAGGCCTTCCGCGCCGACCCTCGTCCAGAGAAGATCAACCTTGCCGCTGGTGTCTATATGGAAGAGAACGGTGTCACGCCGATCCTCGCCAGCGTCCGAGAGGCCGAACGCCGTCTCCTTGCCAACTCAACCACCAAGCTCTACAAGCCGATCGGCGGAGACCCAGCACTCGTGAAGCTGATGCGCGCACTCATCTTCCGTGAGCCTGGAGCCCCATTTGGCACGCTCCCGCCAGTCGCCACCAGCGGACGCGTGGAGGTGCTGCACACACCAGGCGGAACCGGAGCCGTTCGGCTCGCCGTGGAGTTGGTGGCACGCTTGCGACCAGAGGCTCAGATTTGGGTGAGCGATCCAACCTGGCCGAACCATCCGCAGATTGCCGACGCGGTTGGGGTGCGCCACCGATCGCATCCATGGACCACCACCAACGTTCGCGAACTTGATATGCAGGCGCTTCTCGACGCAATCGCGGCGGCGGCACCCGGCGACGCCTTTATCTTCCATGGTGCCTGCCACAACCCAACGGGCATCGATCCGACCGCTGCACAGTGGGGTGAAATTGCGAACGCTGTCGCAACCCGCGGCGTGCTTCCCATCCTTGACTTCGCCTACCAGGGACTCGGCGACGGACTCGTTGAAGATGCCGCCTCACTTCGCGCCTTCCTCGCCACAGGCTGCGAAGTCCTTGTTGCCGCAAGTGCAAGTAAGAACTTTGCTCTCTATGACGAACGAGTCGGTGCACTCGCCATTGTTGCGGCGGACCCGGCTGCCGCCGCCGCTATCCTCACGCATGCGAAAGTTGCAATTCGCGCCGCCTGGTCAAACCCTCCCGGACATGGCGGCGAGATTGTCGCGGAGATCCTTGGTGACGACGCACTGCGCGCGCAGTGGGAAGGTGAAGTCACCGCGATGCGTGAGCGCATCAATGGGAATCGGCGCGCCTTTGTAGATGCGCTCGCACAGGCTGGCGCGGGCGACTTCTCGCACCTCCTCACCGGTCGCGGCATGTTCTCTCTGCTCGGACTCAGCGACGCGCAGCTTGCGCAACTTCGCGATGAGCACGCGATCTATCTTGTGGCGCGTGGGCGCATCAACTTTGCTGGCCTTTCCGCCGCAAAGATTCCAATCGTTGCAACGGCGGTCGCAGCGCTGCTGCGCTGACGGTGGTTCAGTCGTGAAGCTGATTGCGCCACGACTCGTCCCTCGCGTGTGGGGTGGCACTCGGCTGACGCAGATCGTTGGCGCAGAGGAGGTGCGGCGCACTGAGGGCGGGGAGCCGATCGGCGAAGCTTGGTTTGGAGAGATCGGCGACCCTCGTCCCCTTGTGAAGCTCCTTGACGTCCATGACCGCCTCTCTGTGCAGGTCCACCCAGACGACGCGCTCGCTGAAGAGTTGAGTGGGGCAGGCGCGGTTGGAAAGCATGAGGCCTGGGTGATCCTTGATGCCGCACCAGGTGCGCATCTACTCCTCGGTCGCGACGCGGCAGTCAGTGCAGAACAGATCAGCGCAGCACTAGAAGGCAGTGGAGAGATTGAGTCGCTCCTCGCGCGGATCCCGGTGAAGGCGGGCGATGCGCTCGATGTACCCCCCGGAACGCTGCACGCGCTGATGCCAGGTCTGCTCGTATGGGAGGTGCAACAACCATCTGACCTCACGTACCGCGTCAGTGATTGGGGGCGCGACCGCGCGGATCGACCGCTGCACCGGAACGAAGCACGTCGCGCAACCAATCCCGCCGCAACAGTGAAGCGCTTGCAAGCGGTTGACTGGTCGAAGCCCGGGATCAGTCTCATCACGAGAAGTCGTGCATTTGAGGTGCGCGCTGTGATTGGACCGTGGCGTGGCGAACTAGATACCCCACGCGGCGCAATACTTACGCTGATAACGCGTGACACCGAAGATGCGCAGGCACATATCGGGGGAGTCACGATGCATGCGCTGCAGAGCGTTTCATGTGAGGAAGTCTCAACGTCTCTCGCCCTCCCGGCAGGCACTGCGTTTCTGGTTGCTGAACAGGGGCAAACCAGTTGAGCGAGGGG
>CAXRAV010000060.1:0-2205 GCA_964228585.1 Candidatus Limnocylindrus sp.
CATCACGCATGCCTGCTTCGCTCAGCGCCCTGCGCAACCGATCGAACTTGAGCATCAGGGGAGCTACTGCCTCAACGCCACATTCACCTCGTGTCCTGCATTCGTGGCGTGGGCGGCTCGCGAGGCGGCGCAGCCGCTCGCAACAGCGGTGCCACTCCCAACGGAAGAGCTCGCCGCCGCGTCTCGAGGTGACGAGGGCCTTGTGGCGCAGCACGCGGATGACGGCACCATCTGGTCAACGACGGTCCGTGCCGCTCCGCCGGACGTGGAAGTTGACGAAGAACGCGCGCGTGTGCTCCCGCTGCATCGCCGGAGGAGCGTCGAAGATGAGTTGCCAAAAGCGCTGATCCGTCTCCCGCGCGCGCTCAGCAGCCTGCGCAGTTTCGCCGCGTTTGTGGTGTTGTTTGGCGTGATCCTCTTCGCAACGCCATCGATCTTGAAGTGGTCGCAAAACCTGTTGAGCGGAGTTGGCCAAGAAGCCTCACCG
The DNA here is from genome assembly GCA_964228585.1 of Candidatus Limnocylindrus sp. GTDB lineage: Bacteria > Chloroflexota > Limnocylindria > Limnocylindrales > Limnocylindraceae > Limnocylindrus. The sequence continues at coordinate 488 of CAXRAV010000060.1, forward strand.
AGCGCAACCGCCACGCCAGAGGAGAGCACTTCACCAACGCCGACTCCAACACCCGCGCCAGTGATCCATGTGGTGAAGCGCGGCGACACCCTCTACGCGATAAGTCAGGAGTACAAGGTGAGCGTTGAAGTGATCCTTGGCGCGAATCCACAGGTTGGAAACCCTGACAATCTGAAGATCGGGGAGCAACTGCTGATTCCGAACGTTCTCCCGAACGTGGAGATCTCGCCGACCCCCTCGCCGTAACCGAACGCTGACGCTACCCCTTTGCGGGGGAGAGATTGATCGAGGTGATCTTTCCGGCCTCAACCTTGATCGTCGCGTCGAGCTTGTGACTCTTTGCACCAGGACGGACCACGAGGATGTCGCACTCCACCTGGTGTCCCGTGTCTTTGATTTCGCCTGGAATCATTCGCAAGCCCTTGTCTGCGCGGAGGAACCAACCGCCAACGCGCTCAAGACCTTTGAGCATCTGCACCCCTTCGCCAACATGGATGCGCATCTCCACACGCTCCTCCATGAGCTTGAGCGCTTCGTCGCGGCTGTCCGCGTTCAGCAGTTCAAAGAAGGCGTCGGTTGTGTCTTGTGCACCCATGCGCTGATGGTACCCTGCCGCGATGAACTCTGATCGGCTCGACGCAGCGGGACTCCTCGCTCGCTTCGCCGCCTTGCACCCCGTTGCCGCAACAGCCACCGGCATTCACGATCACGACGGGGAGTGGGACCGGTTCGGCGCCGCGGCTGATGCACGCGTGCTGGCGTGGGTGGATGATGAGGCTGCGCGCCTTCGGGCGATCCCTGAGGGAGCGCTTGATCGAGACGATCTCGCCGATCGCGACCTCGCACTCGCCACACTCGCGGGGATTCGCTTCGAACGCACGGAGATACGCACCACGGCGTGGGATCCACTGAACATTGTGGCGACCGTGGGCGGCGGACTCTTCCCGTTGATCGCACGAACGTTCGGGAGTCGCGAGCAGCGCGCACGTGATCTTGCCGCACGCCTCAACGGAATCCCGCGGTTGCTCGACGAAGCGGTGGACGCACTTGTTGGCGTACCAGAGTTGAGCGTTCCCGCAGACGACGGTGCGCCGAGGCGGTCTGGCGCGACCGCGCCGAGCGGCACGCTGACACTACCGCCACGACCAGTCAGCCGGCTGCACACCGAGACTGCGATTGCGCAGGCGGAAGGCATTGCAGAGCTTGCCGAGATGGGTGTCGAAACATACGGAGAGGTGCTGCGTGCACCGGCTGATGTCGCACGTGCGGCGGCGAAGCGGTTCGTTCAGCGGTTGAAGGACGAAGTGTTGCCGCGGAGTGAGGGTGAGGGCCGCTACGGTGCCGCTCGGTACGACCGCGCGCTTCGACACACGCTGTTCGGCTCGCATGACCGCGCCGCAGTTGGTGCCGCCGCGGCCATGGAGTTCACCGCCGTGCGCGAACGGATGATCAGCATTGCGCGAGAGATCGCACCGCAGTGGATTGGTGATGAAGCGTCGCGCCTTGCAGATAGGCCGCATGAGCTTGTGGCACAGGTCTTACATGCGATCGGTGGCGAACATTGCGCCGCGGCGGATCTGCTCGATCGCTGCCGTGAGGAGACGGCGCGCTGCGAGGCATTTGTGAAGCGCACGGGACTGATCGACCTGCCGAAAGAGCCGCTGCAGATCACATGGACCCCACGCTTCTTACGGGCGTACGGCGGCGCCTTCCTTGAC
>CAXRAV010000061.1:0-2080 GCA_964228585.1 Candidatus Limnocylindrus sp.
ACGCGCGAATCTCGAACGTGTCATGACGCCGGATGCCTATGCTCATCTCGGCCGCATCAATGCGCGGCTCCTCGATGGTTCGCAGGGAATCATCGACCGCTATCGACTTGCCGCGTACCCAGCTGGGATCCAATCAAAGGGCGTGATCACGTTCGCGAGTACCAAGGTGGTGGACTACGAAAGCTACAAGTCCGCCCAGCAGAAGGAGCTGATTGACCTTCTCTGGATCTGGAACATGAACCGCGGAATCTTCGGCACGCCAGGTCGTGACGAAGAGTGGACGCTCTCCATCGGCATGACCGATGCCGACGTGGACCACTATCTCGGTGTCTTCGAAGAGTTTGCGAGCGAGCTAACTCGCTAACCCCGCAGCAAGCGCTGCTGCCGGAGGATACGCACGAGAGCATCGCGTTCGGTCAGTGTGAACCGACGGAGGCGCGCGGCGTCTACGGCCGGAACCCCACTCGTTGGATCGCCAAGGCGATCGATCAGTCTGTCCGCCACTTCAAGCAACCCTGCGGGGTCGCCCCAGAGGCCGAAGGAGGCGGCACGGAACCAGTCCCGTGCAAAGGTGACGTCGCTTGAGCCGAGCGTCTGGAGCGCGTCAGCAAGAAGCGGCTGATACGGCGCAAGAAGCTCGCGTTGCCACGGCCACGCGAATCCAGCAGCGGCGGCGAGGGTGCGCCTCACACTGCCGTGACCGTTCGGCGTGAGGATCTTCTCCCACGCGGCACGCTTCGCCGGGATGCTCGGCTCTGCCGACGCAGCGCTCAAGAGCGCGCGCTCGCCACGATCACTAGGATCGCGCTCCGCCTCGGCTCGCAGTCGCGATGCGCTTTGCGGAAGTCCATGCGAGGCACCGCGAATGAGGAGTGCCCAGCGGTGATCTTGGTCGATCTCTACGCCTTCGAGTGGTGTCTCGCCGGCGGCGACCTGCCAGCTCTCCTCGACGTCACGCGGCGTGACGGAGGCAAGTACCAAGATGCGGGACCAGACGATCCGCGTCCCCTCATCTCCACCGCGGGCGAGCCGCGCGCGAGCGACCTCAACGATGCGGCTCCCCCAACGTTCACGTTCGCCGTCTGGGAGGTAGCGAAGCAGCAGTGGGCCGAGTGTGGACTCCACAATCTGCTGCACGATTGATGCGTCGGGCTCCTCGGGCAGCCGCGCAACGAGAAGCGCCGCATAGTCGCTCGCGGCAAAGGATCCGTCGCGAACGAGCTCCCACATGGCAGACCACGTGACCTGGCGGAGCAGTCCGTCGGGGATCTCCTCCAGCCTCTCCGTGATAAAGCGGATTGTCGCGACGTCGAGCGCGATCTTTCCAACGGCGAGGTCGTCGTGGTTTGGGATGACGGCGAGCGGAGCTGGGCGACCGGTAGCGCTCGGCACATACGCGCGCTCACCGTCAAGGAAGAGCTCGTGCCCCTCAATCCTGACGCCACTTCGATCTGGATAGATGAGTGCGATGCGCATCAGGTGCTGACGAAGCACCGGATCACCTGAGACGATCTCTTGGCGCAGGGAAAGGCTCGCGATGCTCCCGCCGGGGCCCTCCGTCACCTCAGCGGCGAACCGATTCGGTCCACTCGTCCGCAGCCACTGTTCAGACCAGTCAGCGAGCGGCACGCCGCTCCCCTCCTCGAGTGCTGCCAGGAAGTCGTCAAGGGTGGCGTTGCCGAACGCGTGGCGCTCGAAGTAGAGACGAAGGCCCGCGGCGAACCCTTCTCGACCGAGACGCGCGCCGAGTTGCTTGAGGACAGCGCCCCCCTTCCCGTACGTGATTCCGTCAAAGTTGAGGAAGGTCTGATCGGTATCGAGCACACTCCCCGCGATCGGATGTGTGGTCGGCGCATCATCTTCGCGGAGTGCCCATGCCTTCAGCTGCACATTGAAGTCACGCCATGCATCAGGGTACGGTGCACCCTCTGTCAGGCAGAGGTACGACACGTAGGTCGCGAACGACTCATTGAGCCAGAGATCGTCCCACCATCGCATCGTGACCAGGTTGCCGAACCACATGTGCGCGATCTCGTGGAAGACCACCTCTGCAAGATCGGTCACGTCACTCGCCGTTGGA
>CAXRAV010000062.1:0-3297 GCA_964228585.1 Candidatus Limnocylindrus sp.
GGCTCTCCAGTGAGGCGAGTGTTGCCGCCTGGTCTGGGCCCAAGTCTGAACGAAGTCGCGTGATCCGTGGGGAGCGGAGGGCGAAGCCCGATGCGGTGCGTTCACTCCTTCTCACTGCATCGAAGGCAACTTCGGCCACCACGCGCGGCTCAACACTGCGATACGAGCCGAGTTGCGCAATCGTGTGCGCCTCGAGCCACTGACTGAGGGAAGCAACCTCTACATCTGGCAGCGAAACGGTGGCACGACCAATGGTTGCAAGTCGCCCTGAGAGATCGTCTCGCACGGCGAACGTGCACTCGGAGAGGAGCGCGCGGCGGCGGCCGAGCCCTGGCTCTGCCCCAACAATGATGACGTCAATGGTGTCCAACGATCGCTTCACCTTGAGCCAGCCGGATCCTCGACGACCGGGTGCGTACGGTGCGTCAGGTGCCTTCACAACGAGTCCCTCGCATCCACGCTGTCGCGCGTGGATGAATGCGGTCTCGATCGCTTCGGCCCCTTCCACCTGCACACGGGTTGCGATCCGAATCTGCCCGTCGCTGATCTGCTCCAGTCCCAGTTCTTCAAGCGCGCGTCGACGCTCGTGATACGGCTGCTGAATCAACGGCTCACCGTCTCGTGCAAGGCAGTCAAATGCAATGAAGAGTGCGGGGGTCCTCTGCTGTGCTGAAAGTGTTTGCGCAGCGCCAGCGAGTCGCGAGGTGAGCGCATTAGACGGCAGCGGGCGTCCATCCTCCCAGGCAACAATTTCTCCATCGAGAATGCCGCTGATTCCCGCGGCGCGCGCAGCGGCGGCGATCTCAGGGAATGAGACGGTCACATCATGAAGGTCACGTCCAAAGAGTGCGGCGCGTTCACCATCAACGTGTAGCTGCGCGCGAACACCGTCGTACTTGTCCTCTACGGCAACTGCGAACTCTGGGCGACCCGCGAACTCTGGACGTTCGCTGAGTCGCTCAACAACCTCGGGGACGCCGGAGGTAGCTGCGGCGAGCATTGGCGGGATTGGGTGGAAGAGCTGCAGACGTGCCTCGTGCAGCCGACCGCTACGGGCGAGCAGCGCCACGCTGCCCGGGTCCCCTTCAAGGAGCATCGCCCAGCGGACCGCAGCCAGATCAGCGTCAAACGCGGCCGCGATCGCCGCTTCAAGGAGCCCGTCGCGGAGGCCGATCCGCAAGTCGCCAATGAGGGCGCGCACAAGGAATTTTGCAGCGACTGGCGAACACCCATAGAAGAGCTGGACGAGCAGATCGTGACGGCGCTGACCACTTGATGCGGCGATTGCCTGGAAGGCCTCTGGGAGCGCGCGCAACTTCGGTGAGGCACTCGCGTGTGCTGACGGGTGTGTGCCCGTCGCATCCGCGAGAGCTTCGGTGCGCGTCTGCGCACTTCGCTCCACCTCTTCAAGGGCGGGGCCAGCGAGTGGACGCTCGGACTCGAAGAGGTCCTCCACCGCGCGTCCAAGATCTCCACCGTCGTCAAGCAGCTTTGCGAGCGAGCCTGATGGTGCGCCAGCAACCTCTTCGGCAGCGCGCGCAATCGTTCCCCACGAGAGTGTACCGCTCGGCACCACGCCCCGGCTGCCCATGAGACGCACCGCAGTCTCAAGGTCAACCTCGTCTGCGCGCTGCAGTGCGGCGGCAAGAATGTGCACCTTCTCGGAGGTTCGGGTCGCGCTCTCAATGCGCTGCGCAACGCTCGCCCAGCGATTCATCGGCGTGCGTCTCTCATGTGTGGTGCGCTAGTTGCGGCGTTCGCGGAGCGCGCGGGGGTCGGCACTCCATGGTCGGATCCCTTCTGCGAGCAAGAGACGTTCACGCTCAAGGTGTTGCTCAAGCGCCACAAGTCGCGTGCGTGCATCTGGTGCCTCTAGGAGCAACTGACGCTGTTCGTTGGAAAGCTGCACCACGCCACCCACAATGTGGGAAAGGCTGACCGGGTCCTCTGCGCCAGAGAGTCGCGTGATCGCCGTTGCAAGCAGGTCATCCGTTTCATCGGACGGCTCGCGCTCCTCGTCGTCTGAGATTTCAAACTCCACCCCTTCACCCTGATCTCGCAACGAGTCGCTGGCCGCGCTTGAAGCAATGAGGAGCTTCTCAATCTCACTGACAACCTCTTCTGAGAGGTGATTGCCGTCGTCTTCGGCGAGCGCTTCGTCGATCGCCTCGGCCGTCACTTCATCAACGTAGCCGTCTCCCTCGTCGTCGTCACTCTCATCTTCGCCGTCACTATCATCCTCGTCGTCGCCGTGTTCGTGTGCCCCTTCACCGCGAAGTAGCTCAAGGTAGTCAACAAACCCGGCGGAGACGCGCTCGGCAATTGCGGTCAGTTCGGCGCGCGGCCCACCGGCTGGCTCATCAAGGATCTGTACTTCGGCGCGGAGATAGGGTGCGTCGCGATCGAGTCGAACCACGCGGAATCGTGTGGTTCCGAGTGTGACGAGATCCCAGCGACCGTCTACATAGCGAGTGGCCTCGCGGATATCAGCGATCGTTCCAATCGCGGCGATCTCACCTCCACTGATGTTGATCACGCCAAACGGTGAACGTGACTCCATGCAGCGCTTCACCATCAGTCGGTATCGCGGTTCGAAGATGTGCAGCGGAAGCGCTACGCCTGGGAAGAGCACGAGGTCAAGCGGAAAGAGCGGAATCAGTGACGCGCGTGACGGTATCGGGAGCGTCTCTGATGGACCTTCGGGCTCGCCCCCGTCGCGTGCGGCGTCCCCGTTCAGGGGAGGCTCAGTGGCTGCAGGCGGAGGGTGCGCCGGCCGATTCCGCCGTGCGGAAGCTCGAACCGCAGCCGCAGCCGCCGACCGAGTTTGGATTCTCAACCGTGAAGCCCGCGCCCATCAGTGAATCCACATAGTCAACAGACGAGCCGATGACGAGCGGCACCGACTTCTCATCAAGGTAAACCTTGACGCCATTCGTCTCGAAGATCTGATCGTCGGCGTTCGCGGTCTCTTCGACCATCATGCCGTAGCGATATCCGCTGCATCCACCGGAGATGATGTAGACGCGCAGGCCAATCGCAGGGTTAGTCTCACCCTTGGTCAGGTCGCGGAACTTTGTGGCGGCGGCATCGGTGAGAACGAGCGGGGTCGCAGGCGTCTCTGTTGCTGGCTTCTCTACTGGTGTGCTGGTTGCCGTTTCCTGGTTCAACATCGCTGCCTCCTGCTCTTCTGGTGGCGCCGTTCGCCTAGATCAAGATTCTACTCGCTCGACAAGCATTGCGATCCCCTGGCCCACCCCCACGCACATGGAGGCGATCCCGAAGCGGCTTCCGCTGCGT
>CAXRAV010000063.1:0-2654 GCA_964228585.1 Candidatus Limnocylindrus sp.
CTCGAATTCACGCTGATCAACCCTTGGCCGTTCTATGTCCTGATGATGGCGATGATCGCGCTGATCATGATCGTGGTGTTCCGCCTCCAGGAGAGCCGGATCGGTCGCGCGTGGGATGCGGTGCGAGAAGATGAGCTTGCCGCCGAATCTTCTGGCGTCAACACGGTGATCTCCAAACTTCAGGCGTTTGCAGTCGGTGCTGCAATTGCGGGATTTGTCGGTGTCTTCAATGCCGCCAAGCTCACGATTGTTGCCCCCGACCAGTTCAAGTTCGTCGTCTCCATCTCTGCAGTTGCGGCGGTGGTTCTTGGCGGCATGGGAAATCCAGTCGGCGTGGCGGTCGGAGCGTTCGTCATCTATCTCGTGCAGAGCATTTTCTTGAAGCAGCTGAACACGCTCATTGACAACTTCAACATCCCAGTTCTGCAGGAGATCGACTTTCTCGAATTCCAGTACGTGCTCTACGGCATCGTCCTCGTGTTGATGATGCTGAAGCGACCGCAGGGTATCTTCCCCGCAAAGCGCCGGCTGCGCACCTTCAAAGACTCGATAGGAGCCGGTAAGTGAGCCGCGGCGGAAACTCCGACCTCGTGCTGAAAGCGAGTGCCGTCACACGCCGCTTTGGCGGCCTTGTTGCTGTCAACAAGGTTGACTTTGAGATTCCGCGCGGAATGATCGCAGCGATCATCGGCCCGAACGGGGCCGGCAAGACCACGCTGTTCAACGTGATCGCGGGAATCTACGCGCCAACGGAAGGCCATGTAGAACTCAATGGGAAACGACTCATCTCACCGCCCGCCGGCGCCAACCGAGAGCCGCTTCTCCTGCTCGCGCCAATCATTCCGATGATCGCCGCGGTTGCGTACTTCCTGTTCGTCGTCGGTGGAGTTGAGGGCTTCTATGAAGGCGTGCTCTCCGTTGTCATTGCCATGCTCGGATTCGTGACGGCGCTGCTGCTCACGATCGTGCGACCTCTCTGGTACGTGCGACTGATCAAGCGCTTCGGCATCACGCGACCCGCCCGACCGAACGACATGGTGGAGGCGGGGCTCGCGCGCACGTTCCAGAACATCCGTCTCTACAAGAAGATGACCGCGCTGGAAAACATCCTCGTTGGCGCGCATGTGCACCTGCGCTCTGGCTTCCTCGGCACGATCTTCCAGTCGAAGCAGACCAGGCTCGAAGAGGCAAACGCCGAGCGTGAAGCGCGCGAGCTTCTCTCCTTCGTTGGGCTGGCAGGGGAGGAGAACACCCTTGCATCGGCCCTGCCGTACGGGAAGCAGCGACTCCTCGAGATTGCCCGTGCTCTTGCCGGTCGTCCCGAGCTTCTTCTCCTCGACGAGCCGGCAGCGGGAATGAATCCAAAGGAAACCGCAGAGATGACGGCACTCATCCGTCGTATCCGCGACGAACGAAACATCACAATCCTGCTCATCGAACACGACATGCGCGTGGTCATGGGCATTTCGGACCGAATTACAGTACTCGACCATGGCGAGAAGATCGCCGAAGGACAGCCGGCCGAGATCCGAAGCAATCCGAAGGTGATCGAGGCCTACCTGGGTCGCGGCGCCGCGAGTGGGCACTGAGAGGGGCGTCAGATGGCTCTGCTTGAACTGAAGGACGTCCACACATACTACGGGGCGGTACACGCCCTGCGCGGAGTCTCGCTGAAGGTCGAAGAGGGTGAGATCGTCACCCTGATCGGATCCAACGGCGCAGGAAAGACGACGACGCTGCGCACGATCTCCGGTCTGGAGCGTGCCCGTTCAGGCAGCATCACACTCAACGGAAAAAGCATTGAGGCGGCTCCAGCGCATGAGATCGTGCGTCTCGGGGTGGGTCACAGTCCAGAAGGTCGTCGCGTCTTCACTCGAATGTCCGTGCGCGAGAATCTAGAGATGGGCGCGTTCCTACGAAAGCCAGGTCCTGACGTACAGGCAGATTTCAAGAAGGTCTTTGATCTCTTCCCGCGTCTCAGAGAGCGGGAGTTCCAGGCGGCAGGAACCATGTCTGGTGGCGAACAGCAGATGCTTGCGATTGGTCGCGCGCTGATGGGACAGCCGAAAGTGCTTCTTCTCGATGAGCCGTCCATGGGGCTCGCGCCGATCCTCGTGGAGCAGATCTTCGACATCATCAAGGAGATCAATGCGCGTGGAACCGCGGTCCTTCTTGTTGAGCAGAACGCCATGATGGCGCTCGGCATTGCGAACCGCGGCTACATCTTGCAGATCGGTGAAGTCACCCTTGAAGATGACTGCAAGAAGCTTGCGAACAACCCGAAGGTGAAAGAGGCATACCTGGGCGTCTAGTCGTTTGCCAGGAAGACGTCCGCACGCTTCAGTTTCTTGAAGAGCTGACTCCCATCACGGCGCTCAACGAGCGCTGACGGCATCTTTCCCGCGGTGAGGCCAAGCAGGCGTTGATGGGATCGGATTGCCCGCGTCAAACCGTCAAGGTGGTGCAGAGGTTTCGTGTGCTTCTCCCACCAGAGCCCATCGATGATCAGTGCCCCACCCGCTCCGTCAACCTCGCCTTTCTCGCGGTGCATCTGGATGCGGCCCACGATCGCGTCACCAGCATGGATCGGCATCGTGTACGGCCCGTACGTGCGTCTCTTTTCTGGCGTGTAGATCTCCCAGCGATAGTGAAAG
>CAXRAV010000064.1:0-13549 GCA_964228585.1 Candidatus Limnocylindrus sp.
CGCACTCTTCGGCGCGCGCGGCTAACCTTTCGTTATGGGCTTCACCCCGCTGCTCGCGATCGATCTGATTCTGCAAACACTCTGGTTTGTGGTGCTCGCGCGTGTGCTGATCTCATGGATCGACCGCTCTGGGACCGGGCGCGTCTCCCGAATACTGTTTGACATGAGTGAGCCGATTCTCGGGCCGGTCCGTCGAATCCTCCCATCGACTGGGGGAATCGACTTCTCTCCGATTGTGGTGATGATCCTGTTGCAGTTCCTCCGCCGCCTCCTCTAGGGAGGCGCGGATCCGTAGCGTATTCGTCTAGAATCCACCCCTTGGGGCGATTAGCTCAGTTGGTTAGAGCGCACGGTTCACATCCGTGAGGTCACTGGTTCGAGTCCAGTATCGCCCACCATGTTGCGCGTTACTGCTTCGCCATCCTTCGCAGAACCGCCGGCATGATGCCACCTTCGCGGTAGGTTGCGAGCTCCATTGGACCGTCCAGACGGACGACGAGTTCGATGGATCGCGTGTTCTCCGTAAGGGTGTCGCCAGCGCCGCTTGACGTGACCTGAATCGTCACGCGGCCACGAGGGCTGATCGTGCTGAGACCTTCAATCGTGTATCGCTCACTGCCATCCAGCGCATGTCTCTTGGCGCTTTCGCCGGGGAGGAACTGAAGCGGCAGGATGCCCATGCCGATCAGATTGGAACGATGGATGCGCTCGTATGATTCGGCAATTACGGCGCGGACGCCAAGCATCTGCGTCCCCTTCGCAGCCCAGTCTCGACTTGAGCCTGAACCGTACTCCTTCCCCGCGATGATGATTAGCGGTGTTCCCTGCTCCTTATAGCGAGCCGCCGCGTCAGCGACTGCGAGCAGTTCCCCGCTTGGAAGATGTTTGGTGATGGGCCCCTCTTTGCCTCCTGCGAGTGTGTTGCGGAGGCGCGTGTTCGCGAAGGTTCCGCGCATCATCACCTGGTCATGGCCACGGCGTGCTCCATATGAGTTGAAGTCGCCAACGGCAACGCCGCGTTCAATCATCCAGCGGCCAGCAGGGGAGTCGGCGCGGATTGATCCCGCAGGTGAAATGTGATCGGTCGTGACGGAGTCGCCGAGGAGGAGGAGCGCGCGTGCGTGGTGCACATCGGCGATGGGGGAGGCGCTAGCGGGGATGTTCTCGGTGAATGCTGGGCGGGCGATGTATGTGGAGGACGGATCCCAGTCGTAGGTGCGACCGGTTGGCACGGCTAGCGCCCGCCATCGAGCGTCTCCCGCAAAGAGATCCGCATAGCTATTCCTGTAGAGGGTGGCATCCGCCGCTGCGGCAACCGCTTCTGCAATCTCTTCGTCCGCGGGCCAGATATCGCGCAGGTAGACGGGTGAGCCGTTCCGGTCGTTGCCGACCGGATCCTGGTCAAGGTTCGTTACTACATTGCCCGCCAACGCGAGGGCGACGACGAGGGGCGGGGAGGCGAGGTAGGCGGCACGCACCGCCGGGTGAATGCGGCCTTCGAAGTTTCTATTCCCCGAGAGGACGGCGGCAACGAGAAGCTCGTCACGTTCCACCGCAGTGGCAATCTCTTCGTCGAGTGGGCCTGAGTTGCCGATGCATGTCGTGCAGCCATAGCCGGCCACGTTGAATCCGAGCGCGGCGAGCGGCTCTAGAAGCCCGGCGCGCTCCAGGTATGCGGTGACGACACGTGAACCTGGCGCGAGGCTCGTCTTCACCCACGTTGGCACGCGCATCCCGCGCGCAACCGCGTTCCTCGCGAGGAGACCGGAGGCGATCATCACCGACGGGTTTGAGGTGTTGGTACATGAGGTGATCGCAGCGATCGCAACGGCGCCATCGCGCATCCTTGCTCCCCCTACCGTGGCGCTGTGTGCCTTCGATCCAGCGCGATCGGGGTAGCTCACCTCAAAGCTTTTCCCGAGATCGGAGAGGGGAACTCGATCTTGTGGTCGCTTCGGTCCGGCGAGAGACGGAACGATCTCGGCGAGGTCGATCTCAACTACCTCGTCGTAGAGTGGCTCCTGCCCACTGACTCGCCACAGGCCCTGCGCTTTGGCATACGTCTCAACAAGCGCAACCTGCGCGCTCTCGCGACCAGTCACGCGAAGGTAGTCGAGGGTGATCTCGTCAATCGGAAAGAGCGTTGTCGTGGCGCCGAACTCTGGCGACATGTTGGCGATGGTCGCCCGATCTGCGAGGGAGACGGTGGAGAGGCCGTCGCCGAATGCCTCAACGTACGCGCCGACCACACCATGAGCGCGGAGGCGCTCGGTTACGGTGAGGACAAGGTCGGTCGCCGTGGTCCCCGTAGGGAGCTTCCCTGTGAGCTTGAGCCCGACGATTTTCGGCAGGGGAGAGAAGAGCGGTTCGCCGAGGAGTACCGCCTCCGCTTCAATTCCGCCCACGCCGAAACCAAGGACTCCAAGGGCCGAGATCATGGTGGTGTGCGAGTCGGTGCCGACACAGGTATCTGGGAAGGCGAGCGGTGCCCCGTCAACCTCCTCCACGCGCACGACCGTTGCAAGGCTTTCGAGGTTGACCTGGTGCACGATTCCTGCGCCTGGGGGAACAACGCGGAACGAGTCAAATGCGCCTTGCGCCCAACGAAGCAGCTGGTACCGCTCGGCATTGCGTTCGTACTCTCGGGTTACGTTCTGTTCGAGTGCTTCCGCGGTGGCCCATCGATCAACCTGTACCGAGTGGTCGATCACAAGATCAGCCGGGACCTGAGGGTTTATGCGCTCAGGGTCAATGCCAAGTTCACGCGCCGCATCGCGGAGCGCTGCCAGGTCAACAACTGCTGGGACCCCCGTGAAGTCCTGAAGCACGACGCGTGCAGGAGAGAAGGGCAGCTCACGTTCGTCGCCCGAAGACGCCGCTGCGGCGCCAGGCTTCCAGGCGAGGTATGCATGGATATCTTCATCACGGACAAAGCCGTTCCCCGCCTTTCGCGCAGCCCCTTCAATGAGGACCTTGAGGATGATCGGAAGCTGATCCCACGGTGTTGCAGGTGCTGGGAGGTGCTCAAGTGCGATTCGATCCGGTAGGCCAGCGCCGAGGCTCGTGCGCGTGTGCGCTCGATCGGTCACAGCCCCTCCTTTCGTTCACCGCCGCTTAACGGGCTTCGCGTAGCGTAGCGCGCAGCCAAACCATACGCCCCTTCACGAGGGGCTACCATTGCCGCAATGAGGGGCTCCCACGGGAGCCTGAGCCATACGAGACAGGAGCATCTATGCCGCTGACGAAGCGCACCGCCGTCTCTGCGGGGGGGCTGGTTATTCGTGCCGTTGGCGGGAGGCCAGAGATCGTCGTTGGTCGACGTCGCCGAGAGCGCGACGGATATGTCTGGTCGCTCCCGAAGGGGACCCCAGAAGAGGGGGAGACACGTGAGGAGACTGCTCTGCGCGAGGTCAGGGAGGAGTCGGGACTTGACGTTCGCATACTCTCGTACTTCGCCGCAATCTCATACTCGTTTGTTCGAACTGGTGAGCGCATTGAAAAGACGGTGCACTACTACCTGATGGAGCCGGTGGGCGGCAGCTTCGAAGCCTACGATCATGAGTTTGAAGAGTTGCGTTGGGTGCCGATGGATGAAGCCGTCGCCCTCTTGGACTTTCAAACCGAGAGCGCGCTCGTCCAACGCGCATATGACGCCCTGACACGTACCTGATGCGTCGCACCGCGCTCTTTGAGGAGCATCTCAACCTTGGGGCCCGCATGGTTGACTTCGCTGGGTGGGAGATGCCAGTTCAGTACGCGGGTGTGATTGAGGAGCACCGTGCCGTGCGAGCGAGCGTCGGGGTCTTCGATCTTGGTCATATGGGAGAGATCTGGGTACGTGGCCAGCATGCAGGCGCGGCCCTTGACCGTGCCCTCGTCTCGCTCCCTTCCGCGCTGACTCCTGGGCGGGCGCAATACAGCATCGTTGTGAATGAGACGGGCGGGATGGTTGATGACCTGTTGGTCTACCGCGTTGCGGACGAGGAGTGGCTGGTTGTGGCGAATGCGTCTAACGTGGAGCGCGTCGCGGCGCTCCTCGCCGAACGCATAGGCATCACTGCGAACGTTTCCGATGAGAGCGATTCGACCGCAATGATCGCGGTTCAAGGACCGCGTAGCTGCGATGTAGTCGCACACCTCTTTGGCGATGAAGAGGCGGACGCGGTTCGTGCGTTGCGAAACTACTCCTGCCGCAGGAGTGAAGCGATGATTGGCGGCGAGCGAGTCCCGCTTATCGTTGCGCGAACTGGTTACACCGGCGAAGACGGGTTTGAGTTATATCTCCCCGCGGTTCGCGCGGTTCCACTTTGGCGTGCACTTCTTACGCCTGGCGAATCGGGAGTACCTGTGCCGCAGCCGATCGGGCTTGGTGCGCGGGACACGCTCCGGCTAGAAGCGGGGATGCCCCTCTTCGGGAACGAGCTGCGTGAAGAGCTAACCCCGTTCGATGTTGGACTCGGGCGAGTCGTCAAGTTCAACAAGGGGGAGGGGGTGGCTGGCGATGCAGCCCTCGCCGCACGTGCCGCTGCTGGCGCGCGTGCCGGACGGACCCTCGTCGGCCTGAAGATCGCTGGCCGAGGGATCGCTCGCCGCGGGTACGAAGTCTTTCGACCTGACGGCGGCCTGATCGGACACATCACCTCGGGGACACACTCGCCAACGCTCGGTTACCCGATCGCACTTGCTGATCTCGATGCGTCGGCATCAGCATACCCAGTGGGTGAATCGATCGACGTGCTCATCCGAGGGGAGCGAGTCGCCGCGGTGGTGACTGGCGTACCATTTGTACCGAAGGGATTGATTGGATCCGAGAGAGCATAGGAGGAACATGATGAGTTCACCAGCCGAACTTCGCTACTCCAAAGATCATGAGTGGGTTCGCGTCCAGGGAGATCGTGCGGTGATCGGGATCACTGCGCACGCAGCTAACGAACTTGGCGACGTCGTCTTCGTTGACCTCCCTCAAGTGGGGGCCACGCTTAAGCAATTCACCGTGTTCGGTGCGGTTGAATCGGTGAAGGCGGTCAGCGATCTTTTCAGCCCAATCTCTGGCAGCGTGCTCGCACGCAACGAAGCGCTTTCGACAGCGCCCGAGTCGATCAACGCTGATCCATACGGCTCGGGTTGGCTCCTTGAGATTCAGCTAGGCGACCCATCGGAGCTCAACCAGCTCCTTGACGCGGCGGGATACGACCAGCTCACGGCATGATCCGCCGAACGCTCGCTCCGCTCACTGCAACGCTCCTGATCGCGCTCTCCAGTGCTGCGTGTTCTCTCGTGGGCGGGTCCGCGCTTCGTGTTGCGCTGACGGCCGAACCACTCAACCTCAGTGCCGCTTATCAGGACGAATCCTCTGCGTTCGTGGGCGGGCTGGTGCACGCAGGGCTCTACCGGCCCGATGGCACACTCCTCCCGCAGCCAGTCCTTGCAGAGGGGGCACCACTCTCTTCCGCTGGGGGTACCACCGTTCAGATCACCCTGAAGGCCGGACTCACCTTCCACGACGGATCTCCGCTCAGCGCGGAAGATGTCCTCTTCACGTATGAACTTGCGAAGAGTGGTCAATGTCCGCTCGCACCCGATATCTGCGATGTGGTGCGAACAAACTTGGAATCGGTGGAGTCGGACAGTTCCAACAGCGTTCGCTTTCGGCTGATCACGAGCTGGGCGCCGTGGCGTACCCGCGGTTTGACCATCCCAATACTCCCGAAGGGAGCCATCGAAGAGTCGCTTCAACGCTTGCAAGAGGCAATCAGCGGCGCTGACCGCACACTGATTACTGCGACACGAGAGAACATCGCGGCGCAGCTTGAGTCGACCTCCTGTGCTTCGGTTGGTGATGGGAACTGTGAGTTTGCTCCGTATGCTGGCGAGCTTGAGCGCGTGCTCAACGCGTCAGGCGTCCCTCTGCCCGATGTTCGCATCTTCCCTGTCGTGAGCAGCGGGGGCCAGGCTCTCACATCGCGTAACGAGGAAACCTACGCGCGTGACCTCTACTCACGACTTGTCACCCTAGAGGCGTATCTGCTCGCACCCGTTGAGAGTCAGTTAGCAGTCGCATATCCGCTATTGGATGCTCAGTTGACGCCGATCGGTGCGGGCCCATTTCGAATCAGCGAGAGGATCCCAGGCGCGACATTAGTCCTTGACGCCTTCCGTGGATTCTCACTCGGCGCGCCAAACATTCGTCAGATCAGGATCAATCGTTATGCAAGCGAGTCAGCCGCGGTTGCCGCCTTTCAGGCTTCCCAAGTTGACTGGGCTCCGTACCTGAGTGGTACAAGCGTTGCTACCCTGAGCATCCGTGATGGGGGTGAACTGCTGAAGGGACCATCTTCGCGCGGGTACGTGTACCTCGCCTTCAACCTTCGGCCAGGGAGACCGTTTGCAGACAACCTGGTGCGAACCGCACTCAGTTCGTGTGTAGACCTAGATGGCATCGCGCAGAGTGCGACAAGTGGAACTGGGCTCCCAGTCAGTAGCACCCTAACTCCTGGATCGTGGGCGCTGCCGGCGGCGAACATTGCCGAGGCAACGTTTGATCCAAGTGGAGCGCGAAGCGCCCTTCTTGCAGATGGCTGGCAAGAGGAGAGCGATGGGGTTTTTGCAAAGCTCGGTAGCAGACTTGAGGGAGAAATCCTTGTTCGTGAGGGCCTAAGCGCGCGCCTGAGCGCTGCGCAGTCCATTGCAGATCAGGCATCGGCATGTGGATTCTCCATTACCGTTTCCGTGCTGCCGTATCGGAGCGGAATCCTCCCGAAACTTCAGTATCCAGGCGACTTTGACGCATACATCGGCGGTTGGCAGTGGAGTCTTGACCCTGATGACACCGACCTGTTCGGCTCGGTCGCTTGCCCAACGGTAGAAGCGCCCGCGGGGAAGAACTTTATCTGCTGGCAGAGCGAGCGCGCGGACAGCCTCTTGCGACAGGCGGTGACCGGTTCCAGTGAGAACGTGCGTGCGCCGATTTATGAAGAGTTCCAGGCGCTACGTCGCAGCGAGCGTCCCTACCTTTTGCTCTGGGCAGATGCTGGGTATACACTTCTCGATACAAGGTTCACGTGGCCAACGCGAGCTGCGGATGCTGCAAGCCTCCTCTATGCGTGGTCAATTGAAACGTGGAGTGAAGAGTAGGGGGCACTGATGAGCGACGCGCGAAAAGTGAGCACACCGCCCGAACTTCTCATTGATGCTGATGCCGTACATGCCGTCTGCCGCAGGTTCATCAATGACGAGTTCAAGAAGATCGGTGTGCGGAACGCAATCTTGGGTCTCTCTGGCGGCATTGATTCGGCCCTCGTTGCTTTTCTGACCGCTGATGCCATTGGCGCTGATCGACTTCGAACGTACATTCTTCCGTACCGCACCTCTGCAGCAAGTTCTCGCGACGACGCTCTCGCCGTTGCGAACGCGCTCGGGTGCAGCGTAGAAGAGGTGCCGATCAGTGCCGGCGTTGACGCCGTGGAAGCTTCGCTGCCAGCTGGTACGCCGATCACGCCGATTCAGCGTGGCAACATCGCCGCCCGCATGCGCATGATCACGTTATATCACGAATCTGCACGTCATGACGGGATTGTCATGGGCACAGGGAACAAATCTGAAGCAATGATTGGCTACACCACGCTCCACGGTGATGCCGCGTGCGCAATCAATCCGATAGGCGACCTCTACAAGAGTCAGGTTCGGGCGCTCGCTGCACATCTTGGAGTTCCCGACGCGATCCTTACCAAAGCGCCGAGCGCGGATCTCTGGCCGGGCCAGACTGACGAGGGGGAGGGTGGGTTTGACTACCCAACACTCGATCGCATCCTCTTCCGCCTCGTCGACCAAAGGGCGAGCGCCGATGCGGTTGTTGCGGATGGTTTCGATCGGGCGCTGGTTGCTCGCATTCAGAAGATGATTGCTGCATCACAGTTCAAGCGGGAGATGCCCCCCTTCCCCAAGATCACCACGTAGTTCGTTGGGCCGGTCGTCGAACGATGAGTGACGGCCGAGGCGGTGGCGCAACTTCAGGAGCGCTCCATATCGTTTCCACGCCAATTGGAAATCTCGCCGACCTTTCGCCTCGGGCCGCGGCCGTGTTGCGCGAGGCACGCCTTATCCTTGCGGAGGATACGCGCGTCGCACGGGTCCTGCTCTCATCCATCGAGGTCAACACAGAGACGACATCGCTTCCCGCCTTCGATGAATCGGATCGCATCGCGCCAATCGTCGCGCGACTCCTAGCGGGGGAAGCTGTGGCGCTCATCAGTGACGCCGGTACTCCGTTGATCAGTGACCCTGGACATCAGCTTGTGCGAGCGGCGATCGCCGCAGGAATCCGCATCGTTCCGATCCCCGGTGCATCGGCGCTTCTCGCGGCTGTGGTCGCATCTGGAGTTGCCGGCGCCCGTTGGAACTTTGAAGGCTTCCTCCCGCGCAGCGGTGCGGATCGTCAACGTGCGATCGGCGCGCTCGCAGCGGATCTGCGTGGGAGCGTGATCTATGAGGCCGGGAACCGTGTCGCTGCGACCCTTCGGGAGCTCGCGGAGGCGGCTGGCCCAGACCGCCCCGCGGCGCTCTGTCGTGAGCTTACGAAAATGCATGAAGAGATCCGACGTGGCTCTCTCGCAGAGCTTGCGGAGCTCGTTGAGTCTGGAGCGGTTGATGGTCGCGGTGAGTTCGTCATCGTGCTCGGTGAGTCAATCGCGGATGCCATCGATTTTGGCATTGATGGTCCGTATCCCGCTGCGCTCGCGGCTGTTGAACAGCGCATCGCAGAAGGTGCTTCTCGGAGTGACGCGGTTCGAGCGATCGCGGCAGCGTGGAAGCTCGACAGGCGCCGACTCTGGGCGCTGGCGCATCGCGACGCGGCCGAGGGGGAGTAACCGCTCGGCCGCGCCAGTGTTACGCCCGTGCGGGGGCGATCTCCTCTCCGTATTCCGCCTCGCTGAGATCCGTGGGCTCGCCGCCTTGCGATACCGGTTCTGCGCTCTGCGGCTTTGGCCCGAGGAATTCGAGACGATTGACGATGACCTCCGTCATCCACCGCCGTGCTCCTTCACTCTCCCACTCGTGCGTCTTCAGGCGCCCGTCAATCGCAACGAGTGATCCGGCCTGTAAATGGGCGGCCGCGATCTCCGCGAGCTTCTCCCAGAAGACGAGTCGGTGGAATTCCGTCCGCTCTTCGCCGCCTCGGTAGTCGTGGCTGGCGAGGCTCCCCACGGCAACCTTGCTCCCCGACGGAAGGGACTTGATCTCTACGGGCTTGGTCATCCTCCCAGCCAGCATCACCTTGTTCATCGTCGCTCCTCTCTCGAGGCGGGCCCCAGGGGCCTCCCCCCTGCGCTGTAGCCCGCTCCGTGCACGAAGCATCGCCGCGCGCGCATACGGCGGGCGTATCGTGTGCGACACTCGGTCGCAATGCGGTACTACCTGACAACGGCGATTGCCTACGCGAACAACAAGCCCGGCCTGCACACGCTCTATGAGGTAATCGGGGCAGATGTCATCGCGCGTTGGCGGAGGATGGGTGGCGATGATGTTCGCTTCCTCACTGGCACGGACGAGTACTCGGTGAATATCGCCGCTCGCGCAGAAGAGGAGGGGTTGTCCCCGAAAGCCTTCGTTGATCGCAATGTGGCTCTCTTCAAGGAGAGTGAGGCCCTCCTGCTGATCACTCCGGATCGCTTCATTCGCACGACAGATGCGGACCACACGCTCGCAGCACAAGAGATGGTGCGCCGATCGTTCGCTGCTGGAGATATCTACCTAGGAACCTATGAGGGGTGGTACTGCCCAAACGAAGGGTTCCGCGCCGAAGGCGATGTTGTCAGCGAGGGGAGCACGACGGTCTGCCCAAATCATCCAGGTGTTCCACTTCAGTGGCTCAAAGAGCGAAACTGGTTCTTCCGGCTCAGCGCGTATCAGGAACGACTGGAGGCGTGGCTGACCCAGGATCCTTCGCCCGTTCAACCTGAGTATCGGCGCAACGAGATGCTTGGCTTTATCCGCCAAGGTCTCGAAGACTTTTCCATTAGTCGTGAAGGCGGAAGCTGGGGAATCCCTTTCCCGATTCATGAAGATGGGAGGAGCGCACTCAGCGCAGATGGAAGTGGGGACCCTGCTGCGGGGACAATCTACGTCTGGTACGACGCGCTGATCAATTACCTCACGGGAGCTGGATTCCCTGCAGAGCCGAGTGGGGCACCATGGTGGCCCGCGGATCTGCACATCATCGGGAAGGACATCAATCGCTTCCACTCAGTCTTCTGGCCGGCGATGCTGTGGAGCGCTGGACTCCCCGCGCCGAAGAAGATCTGGGTGCACGGATGGCTTCTCTCCAGCGGCGAACGGATGAGCAAGAGTCGCGGAAACTTCCTCGATCCTGACAGTGCCGTTGCGGCGCTCGGTGCGGATGGTGCTCGATTTGTCGCCCTGCGTGAAGTTCCATTTGATCGCGATGGGGATGTGAGTTGGGACTCAATCATTCGCCGCTACAACGCAGAGCTTGCGAACGACTTCGGGAACCTTGTCAATCGTGCGTCAACACTGGCAAGCCGTGCGTTTGGAGGAGACGCGCCGGCACCGCGTGTCGCGGGAGAATCGCCACTTGCCGCTGAGTGGGAGTCTGCGCGCCACAGGAGCGAGGAGGCGATGAGCGTCCTCGCGCTTCACGAATGGATCGGGGCACTCTGGGAGTTCGTTGGTGCCGCGAACCGATATGTTGACGCAGAGAAACCGTGGGAATTGGTCAAGCAGGTAAAGGCTGGCGATGTGGAGGCGCGGGCACAACTCGCTGATGTGCTCGGCGATCTCCTTGAAGCGTGCCGACTTGTCGCGCTTTATGCGGCTCCGGTGATCCCGACGGTGTCGGAGAAGATTTGGAGCCTGCTCGGCTATCAGTGGCCGTATGACGCTTCTGGTCACGGTTCCACTCCGCGAAGCGATCTTGCAGGGTGGGGGAGTGCAGCGCGTAGTGGTCCGCTCGGTGAGCCAACACCACTCTTCCCCCGACTTGACGCTGATGAGCCCGCGCCTTCCGCTGACTGACGCGCACGGCCACCTTCAGGCCGAGCGCTTCGACGCCGATCGCGAGGAGGTGATCGCGAGACTGATTGCCGCTGGGGCGACTCGTCTCCTCGTCCCATCGTGGAACACCAGAAGTTCACGCGGAGCACTTGAGATCGTGCGCGCGAACCAGTGGATGGATGCTGCGATCGGGATTCATCCGCATCATGCCACTGATGAGGCGCACGAGCGAGCCGCACTTCTGGAGGGGGCCGATGCGTCAGAGGTTGTGGCGATCGGCGAGACGGGTATCGACACCAAGCGGAGCTTTGCGCCGATTCGCGACCAGGTGGCGAACCTTGAGGCGCACATCGAGGTTGCCGTACAGCTTGGGAAGCCGCTGATCCTCCACTGCCGATCTGCGGGTGACGCTGACGATGCGCAGCGGCAGCTGATCAAGACACTGAACGAGTCACCGATCGCCTCTGCGCGTGGCCGCGCAGCCTTCCAAGACCGCCCCCCGTTCATTTTGCACAGTGCCTCAGGGAGTGCCGACTACATCAATGAAGGGCTCGCGCTCGGTGGTGTGGTTTCACTTTCGGGCCTTGTCTTTCGCCCTGAAGAGCGCGCCACCGCTGACTGGGTTCGCAGCATCCCCCTTGACCGACTGCTGACGGAGACGGACGCGCCCTGGCTTGCCATGCCTGGAGCGCCAGACCCGAACCGAAATGAGCCAGCGAACGTAGCTCTCACGCTTGCCTGGATCGCGAAGCTGCGGGAGGAACCGGTCGAGCTTCTCGCCGAGGCGATCAGTGCCAACTACGATCGGGCCTTCCCGCGAAGCAGGCCTCGGGCCGATCGGAGTCCACGCTCAGCCTGAGCGTGCTGTTGGCACTCTCCAGGCGAGAGTGCTAACATCGCCCCAAGCGCACGGATGGTGCGCGCTTTGAGAATTCGCAGCTGGCGAGCAGCCCGCTGCCTAGCAGGAGGTCAACCATGGCGAAGAAGGCATCACTCCGACCCCTCGGCGACCGCGTGGTCGTCAAGCCGGTCCCGCGCGACGAAAAGACGGCGAGCGGGATCATCCTTCCTGACACGGCGCAGGAGAAGCCGCAAGAGGGAGAGGTCGTCTCCGTCGGCCCAGGTCGCATCCTTGATGACGGGAAGCGCGAGCCGATTGACGTCAAGGTGGGGGATCGCGTCCTCCACGCGAAGTACGCGGGCACCGAGTTCAAGCTCGACGGCGCCGAGTACCTCATCGTCGGCGCGAAGGACATCCTCGCGATCGTCGAATAGCGCGACAGTTCAACTGAACGGATCATTAGGTTGAAGTAAAGAAAGAAAGTAGAGGGACAAAATGGCAAAGCAAGTTGTCTTCGATGAAGCGGCACGACGCGCGCTCAAGCGCGGTATCGATAAGCTCGCCGACACGGTTAAGGTGACGATTGGCCCAAAGGGTCGCAACGTAGTCCTCGACAAGAAGTTTGGCGCCCCAACGATCACCAATGACGGCGTGACGATTGCACGTGACATTGAGTTGGATGATCACTTCGAGAACATGGGCGCGCAGCTTCTCAAGGAGGTTGCCACCAAGACTGACGATGTTGCGGGTGACGGCACCACAACCGCCGTGGTTCTCGGTCAGGCACTCGTTACCGAGGGTCTTCGCAACGTTGCCGCTGGTGCAAATCCAATGGTGATCAAGCGAGGACTCGACAAGGCGGTCGCCGCCGTCGTCGCCGAAATCAAGGCGCACTCACGCAAAGTCGACACTCGCGAACAGATTGCGGCCGTGGCCTCAATCTCCGCTGCAGATCCGAGCGTCGGCGAGTTGATCGCCGAAGTGATGGGGAAGGTCGGCAAGGATGGCGTGATCACCGTTGAGGAGGGCCAGTCGCTCGGCCTCGACAAGGAGTACACGGAAGGGATGCAGTTCGATCGCGGATACATCTCTGCCTACTTCGTCACGAACACAGATCGAATGGAGGCACAGCTGGATAACCCGGCGATCCTCATCACCGACAAGAAGATCTCTGCAGTGCAGGATGCACTTCCTGCACTTGAGAAGGAGGTAGTCACCGGTCGACCACTCCTGATCGTTGCTGAGGATGTTGACGGGGAGGCGCTCGCCACCCTCGTGGTGAACAAGATCCGTGGCACCGTGCAGGTGCTTGCAGTGAAGGCGCCAGGCTTCGGTGACCGACGCAAGGAGATGCTCCGCGACATTGCGGTGCTCACTGGCGGCACGGTGATCTCCGAAGAGGTTGGCCGCAAGTTGGACAGCGTTACCGCCGAGGATCTCGGCTCTGCGCGACGCGTGGTCTCCTCCAAGGACAACACCACCATTGTGGATGGCTCTGGCAAGCCTGCTGAGATCAAGGCGCGAATGGCGCAGATCAAGGCACAGATTGAAGAGACCACATCCGACTATGACAAGGAGAAGCTCCAGGAGCGTCTCGCCAAGCTCTCCGGCGGCGTCGCCGTGATCAAGGTGGGTGCCGCAACTGAAGTTGAACTCAAGGAGAAGAAGCACCGCATCGAAGATGCGCTCTCAACAACC
>CAXRAV010000065.1:0-3035 GCA_964228585.1 Candidatus Limnocylindrus sp.
ACCAGCGCCGCCGCCTCATCCGCAACCACGCCTTCGGAGCCTGGGATCGTTGGGAGGCCGTGCTTTGCGAGGAGTGCGCGCGTGGCCGCCTTGGAGTGGAACTTCTCCAGGATCGGCGCGGATGGACCAATGAAGGTGAGCTTGTGCGCCGCAACCGCCTCAGCGAAGGCAGCGTTCTCGGAGAGGAAGCCGTAGCCCGGGTGAATGGCGTCGCAGCCGGTGGCGAGTGCCGCGGAGATGATTGCGGGTGCGGAGAGGTAGCTCCCCTTGGCGTCCGCAGGTCCAATGCAAACCGCTTCGTCGGCAACGAGCACCGCACGCGAGTCGGCATCCGCTTCGCTGTACGCCACCACCGCCTCAATGCCGAGCTGCCTGCAGGCGCGCAAGATGCGCAGCGCAATCTCGCCGCGGTTTGCAATCAGCACGCGCTTGATCACTTCGTCGCCTCACCGATCGACTCAAGGATGAAGATCTCTTGGCCGTACTCAACCGGATCGCCCGTGGCCGCCTTCAGCGTCACCACAATGCCGCCATGAAGCGCGCGCACTTCGGTGGGGATGCCGAGCACTTCCACCTGCGCCACGAGCGCACCCTTCGCCACCTTCGCGCCAATATGAATGTCCTTGGCGAGCGTCAAGAATCCAACCGCCGTGGCGCGCACCGCATGTTTGCGGACCCCGTCCGCAGTTTGCTCCTTCGGCAGCGCGGCGCTAGACGCGCTCACTCGCCCTGGAGCGGACCGCACAGCAGACGACGGAGCCACAACACCGAGCGCCTCCGAGCGGACGCGTACCGTTGCACCGTTGCGCTCCACTTCGATCTCTCCGAGTCCAGTGACCGCGAGTCGGTCGACAAGGATCGGCAAGAGCGCGTCGACAAGTTCGCCGAGCGCTTCAGCGTTGCCGCTCCCGCTCACGTCGGCGTTGGCAAGGTCACGATACTTCGCCACTCCTATGCCCCCGCGTTGTCGCGTTCGATCTCGTCCATCCAGTCGTCGGCAACGCGAGCGCCAACGAGATCGCGGTCGAGGCCGAAGAGCGAACGGATTGCACCGGTGAGGCCCTTCTTCTTGACGGGTGCTTCATCGAACGCACCGAATTCGCGATAGCGCGCGTATCGCGCGGTGAGGAGCTCACCGAGATCTTTCATGGATTCGAGTTCGTCAAAGGCGGCACTTGCCGTCTCCCAGATGGAGCGCGCAAGCGTCACGGTGGATTCATCGGAGAGTGTCTCGGGCTCAGGGATGATCCCGTCGACGACGCCGAGTGCCACCTGTTCGGTGGCGGTGATGCGCAGCGCACGCGCCGCGGCGGGCGCTTTCTCCGAGGTACGGAAGAGGATGGCGGCGCACCCCTCAGGGCTGATCACCGAGTAGTAGGCGTGCTCCAGCGCATAGACGCGGTCCCCCACGGCGATGCCGAGCGCACCGCCTGAGCCGCCCTCGCCCGTGATCACGGTGACGATTGGGGTGCGCAGCTGCGTCATGCGGCTGATCGCGGAGGCGATCGCCTCGGCAATGCCGCGCTGCTCAGATTCAGGTCCAGGGTGCGCCCCTGGCGTGTCCACCAGAGTCAGCACGGGGAGGTGGAGGCGCTCGGCGAGTTCGAAGGCGCGCTCCGCCTTCCGATACCCCTCAGGGTGTGGCATGCCGAAGCCGCGACGAATGTTGCTCTCGGTGTCGCGGCCCTTCTGCGTGCCAACGACCACAATGCGTCGTCCGTCAATGCGCGCGATCCCTGCAACGATCGCGCCGTCATCACCAGCGCGGCGATCGCCGCGTAACTCCACAAACTCTGCGTTGAGCGCTTCAAGGAACTCTGCGGTGCGCGGTCGGTTCACTTCGCGTGCGCGTCGCACGTGACTCCACGCCTCCTCTTCCGGCAGGTGCGCGCCGAGTTCTGGTGCAAGGTGTCGATCGCGCTGGTTCTCCAAGATCTGATCGGCGCGGTTCGCCACCTTCGTTGCAACGTCAGCAACCGGCGCGAGCACGCTGCCGATCATGGTGCCTGCACCCTGCGCCACGCCGCTCACCACACCGCCGATGAGGCCAACGCCAGGGATGTTGATCTGCTGGTAGAGCGGCACCGCAGGTGCAGGGAGTGGCTGCAGGAGACTGAGTGCGCGAATCAACCATGGGCGCAGGCTTGGTCGCGCCACAATCGCATCAATGAATCCGGTCTCCAGCAAGAATTCGGAGCGCTGGAATCCGGCGGGGAGTTCGTCGCCGATCGTTCCCGCAGAGACGCGCGCGCCGCTGAATCCAATCAACGCATTCGGCTCTGCAACGTTCAAGTCGCCGAGCGCACCGAACGATGCAATGGTGCCGCCCGTCGTTGGATCGGTGAGGAGGCTGATAAAGGTGCCGCCGGTGGCCTTGAGGCGCGCAATCGCGGCGAGCGTCTTCGGCAGCTGCATCAGTGCATAGGTCCCCTCTTGCATGCGCGCACCACCGGAGGCGGTGACGATCAGGAGCGGGAGTCGTCGCTCGGTGGCGAGCTCTGCGGCGCGCGCCACCTTCTCCCCCACCACGGAGCCCATCGAGCCGCCCATGAAGAAGAAGTCCATAACCACCAGGGAGACCTCGATCCCACCAATGGAGGCGGTGCCGCGGACGGCGGCGTCGCGCTCACCCGTTGTCTTTCGGGCGGCGGCGGCTCGCTCTGGGTACGGCTTCGAGTCGGTGAAGACGATCGGGTCGAGGGAGACCAAGCTTGCGTCAAGTTCGCTGAAGGAGCCTTCGTCCACGAGTTGGGCGATCCGCTCGCGGGCGGGTACGCGGAAGTGGTGACCGCACGATGTGCAGACACGGAGGCTCTTCTCCAGGCTCTTCTTAAAGAGGAGCTCGGAGCACCCGGGGCAGCGCAGCCAGAGATCTGGCTCGCCTCCGGGGGTCGCCTTGCGGCGCTTGAACGGGTTCCTAAAGCTCGGCACGGACCCTCCCCACTAGGGGGTGATGGTACCCCCTACGGGGTGACGGCTCGCACGACTCGGGTCACCTCGCCTGCGTGAATGGCACGCTCCGTGCCGTCCACGCT
>CAXRAV010000066.1:0-3927 GCA_964228585.1 Candidatus Limnocylindrus sp.
CGTTGCCGCAACCCATCGACCGTCCGGACTGACCGCTGGTTCGATGAATCCCTTTGCGCCGAATCGAACGATGCGATCTGAGGTAACGTCAAAATAGATGATCCGTGATGCCGAGACGCCCTCCTCTTGACCGTTCTGCACGTAGTAGAGGCCGCTCCCATCCGCGTTCCATGCTGGATCCTGATGGCCATATGGTGCCTCATCTGGGAGTACCGGGGTGAGCATTCTGCCGTCCGACTGAAGGATCCGGATGATCACATCCCCTCCAAGTTGTGAGGCACCTTTGTAGTCCGTCGCGAGCGCAACCTCACCGTTTACACCGATCGCTGGGTCAAACATGAACGTGGAGAAGTTCAACTTCGGATTCTTATCCACCAGCAGCCCATCAAGAACCACTTCGGCGTCACCGCCTCGGGTGCCAACGCGCATGAGTGTAGGAACGGTCAACCGATACGGTGTCACACCACCAGCAGCGTTCAATCGCCCTCCAATCTCGCTCCTGTTTCGAATGAAGTAGAGCCAGGTTCCATCTCTGCTCCATGCAGGCTCACCATCTGTAGTCGAGGTGGACACTTGCGTGATCGACGCTCCGTTCAACGACCAGAGCGCTCCGCCTCGCGCGAAGATGATGCTCCCTTCTACCTGCACGCCTTCCGTAACGGCCGCCCCTTCACCACCCGGCTCGTCACGTGATGAGGAGAGGTTTGCAACCCAGAACGTTCCAAGCGCACTCGCCGCAAGAAGGAGCGCCGCGAACAGCGGAGCAGCCTGCGGGCCAGCGCCACGCCAACCAGGCCCTCGGCTCCCCGGTGCGGGCGTAGGCGGACGGAGCGCGTGATATGGACGAGAAGAACCGGCGCGATCGCTGCTGAGGCGCGGGCGCAGCGAACGGTTCCCGCTCATGCGTGGACCTCCGCTGTTTGGAGATCGACCACATGCAGCTCGATCTTCTCCGTCCCTCGGTACGTTCGCTGAACAATTCGCGCCACCAGGTCAATGGTGCTTCCCTCGTGACCAGCCGCATCCGCTCGACCGAAAGCGATCGCGTCGGTGCGGCCTCCGTCAATCTCCAACGTCAACCGCGCATGTTTCCCATCACCGACGAGGCGAACACTCGTGAGGGCGACCCCCCTGAAGAGGAAGAGTGGATCAGGATTCCCCACGCCCGTTGGCGAGAGGTAGTCCACGAGCGTCGCGAGGGACTCGAGTGAACGGCATCCAGGCGCCGGCTCGAGATCAACGGAGAGCACCGGCTCTCGCTGCGTGCTCTGGCCTTCAAATGCAGCTGCAAGATCGGTAACGAGTCCCTCCCATTCGCCACTCGCTGCCGTGCAGCCACCTGCGCCATCATGCCCGCCGTGCCGAATCAATCGGGCGGAGGCAGCCTCCAACGCCTTCGCAACCGAGAATCCGCGCGGGGCACGGATCGAGCATCGAAGGATTGAGGTGTCAGTTACGGGATCGCTGAGGTTTGCAACAAGCGCTGGACGACCAAACTCCTCTGCAAGTCGCCCGGCAACGAGCCCCAGCACGCCAGGCGACCAGTCGCCAGCCACGGCGATGAGTGCCGGCTCAATCCGCGCTCGCGCGTCATCGCGTGTCGACAGCCCATCCGCACCCAGCACGGCTCGCGCAGCATCGAGCGCCTCACGAGAGATATCTCGCCGTTCAAGGTTCAGTGCCTCCAGCTGTGCCGAAAGCTCCTCCGCTTCGTCTGGATCATCCGTCGTCAGCAGATCAAGCGCCGGGCGGGCATCTCCGATTCGACCCGCTGCGTTGATGCGCGGTGCAAGTGTGAAGCCCACCACTTCAACGCGATGTGGTCCCTCAGCACCAGCACTCGCAAGAAGCGCCTGGACTCCAGCAGGAGTTCGTCCCGCCCCGTTCAGTACCTTCAGCGCAGAACGCACGATCACCCGAAACTCGTCGGCGATCGGCACCATATCTGCCACTCCGCCAATCATCGCCAGCACGGAGAGTTCTCCGAGCAGAGCACGCCTCTCTGGATGGTCGGCGAGGATCCCCTGTGCAATCTTGAAGGCGAGCCCGCTCCCCGCAAGGTTCGGGAATGGATACGTTGCATCTGGACGATTCGGATTCACGAGCCACGCGGCCTTTGCGGGGTCACTCGGAACCGCGTGATGGTCAATGATTCCGACCAGGATCCCAAGATCCAAGGCCTCCGCGACCCGCGCACGATCCGCCGTCCCGCAGTCCACGGCCAGGATCAGCTCTACGCCGTCCTCTTGTGCAGCGACGAGCGCACCCTCTGGGATGCCATGTCCATCGCTTTCGCGATTTGGAATGTAGCCCTCGGCAATCGCGCCGATTGCCCGCAATGCCCGGATCATGATCGCCGCCCCTGTCAAGCCGTCCGCATCAAAGTCACCAACGACGAGGACGGGCTCCCCTGCCTCACCAGCAGCTCGCAAGCGCGCAATGAGGCCTGCTGCATCAGGGAGGAGCTCTGGCGCATGCAACGTTCGATCACGAGGATCGAGAAAACGCTGCAAAGCATCTGAGGCGAGGGTAGTTCTCGCTGCGAGAAGTTCGGCGAGCGAGTCACGCAGATCCTCACGCACATCACTGGTGCCAAGGGCTTGACGGAGCGTTCGGACTGTTTCTCGCTCGGCAGCCTCAACACGCCAGCGGCGTTGAGCGATGATTCGGCTGCTTGCGGGGGCAGGGCTCACCGTGAACCCACCGGCACGCTAGGCGGTTCGGCGTGCGCTCGGCGAACTCTTTCGCGCCGCAACGCGCTCTTCCCACCAGACGAGGAGCGGGCTGGCGTTGAAGATCGATGAGTAGGTTCCAGAGAGGATTCCAACAAAGAGAGCAAGCACAAACGTGCGAATTGAGCCACCAGCGAACACGAGAAGTGCCAACAGCGTGATGAGCACCGTTGCGGTGGTGTTCAGGGAACGACCCATCGTCTGCACGATTGAATGATTCACGATCTGGCCGAATGGAGCACCAGCGTACCGAGCGATGTTTTCGCGGACTCGGTCAAAGACCACGATCGTGTCGTGCACGGAGAATCCGATGATCGTGAGCATGGCGGTAATGAAGAGGGCGTCAACCTCAACGTTGAAGAACGTGCCAGCCACCGCAAAGAAGCCAACCGTGACGATCACGTCATGCAAGAGTGCGACGAGTGCGGCAGCCCCGAAACGCACGTTTCGGAACCGGTAGGTCATCCAAAGCACGATCCCGAGCGAACCGAGGACAACGAGGAGGAGCGCCTGCTGGGTCAAGTCTTGGCTAATCACGGGGCCCACCGTTGAGAGCGATCCCTCTTCGGCAATCGGACCGGCAGCGGCTACAACTGCGTTTCGAATCTCCGCAAGCTCTGCTCCAGCGGGTTGCGATGGATCAGTGTCGACCCCAGATTGGAGATCGAGTGGCTTCGTGCGAAGGAGGAGGAATCCGCCCTCCCCTTCCGTTACCTGGGCTTCTGGGTGCCCTAGCGCAACAACTGCATCTCGAATGACCGCTGGCTCTCTGGGCTCCTCGAGTTTGAACTCCCAGACCGTACCGCCCGTGAATTCAACTGAGAACTTCAGCCCAATCTCGCCGCCCGTGAGCGGAGTGGCTGCAATGAACGCGAGTCCTGGGATGGTAATTAGAAGCGAGAAGAGGAAAAACCAACGCTTGCGCGCAATGATCTTATCCACGAGCCGCCTCCGTTCCGTCGAGGTCACCCTTACCAACGCCGTAGAGGTAAGGAGAGGCGAAACGGGAGCGAGCGATCACTGCTCGCAAGATCACGCGAGTCACGGTGATCGCGGTGAACATTGAGCAGAGCACGCCGATGATGAGAACCAGTGCGAAGCCCTTGATCGTGGAGGAACCGAAGTAGAAGAGAATAAATGCAGTAATCAAGCTAGAAACGTTCGAATCAAGGATGGAGTTCCATGCCCTACTGAA
>CAXRAV010000067.1:0-3098 GCA_964228585.1 Candidatus Limnocylindrus sp.
GAGAACGAGCTCTTCTACTTGGAGAAGACCTCCATGCTCTTTGGTGATGCGAAGAGCGTGTTGTCGCAGGTGGTCGCCGAAGTCAAGGGGCTCTAGTGAACCCCGTTGCCCGGGTTGTCTCCACGGTTGCGCTTGCCGCCACCGGCTTCTTCACGATCTATTCCTTCCAGACACTCCCCGCCGATGCGCAGTTGGCAATCCATTGGGACATCAACGGAGTGGCGGATGGATTCGCCGGACGCGAGGCGCTCTTCATCCTCCCTGCGATCTTTGCGCTGACTGCGGCGCTGATCCTCCTCGCGATCAAGTTCGATCCGAAGCGCGCGAACATTGTGCGCAGTGCGGAGGCGATCGGGTACGTGTCGATGGGGCTCGTCCTCCTATTCGCCGTCACACAGTCTGCAATCATCAATTCCGGATTCGGCGAAGCGGCGCGACTCGACCACGCGGCACCGATCGCGCTCGGCGTCTTCTTCGCGCTTCTCGGCTACGTGATGCCGCAGATCAAGCAGAACTACACCATCGGCGTGCGCCTTCCATGGACGCTAGAGAGCGAGAAGGCGTGGGACGCATCGCACGCGTTTGTCGGTCGCGCTTGGATCTCCGTCGGCCTGACCACCGCTGGACTCGCGGCAATTCCCGAAAACGTCCTTGAACTCGGCGGTGCCCCCGTGGCTCTGCTGCTCGGCGGCCTTGCTGTCTCAACGGCGGCCGCAGTTGTGATTGCGTACCGCACCTGGCGCGACGACACGCGATCAACGCGACCGAAGCGCCGCACCGCGCGCACCCGTTCGTCCGCGCGCAAGTGATCCCCGTTCACGCTGCAGATAGCGTCGTGATCGACGCGGCGCAGGGTTCGTACACGCTCCTTGCCGGCTTACTTATCGTTCTGGTCGTTGGTGGAGTGGTCGTTGCGCGGCGCCTCAGCGGCGGACTCTCGGTCTGGGCCTGGGGTGGTGTGACGTTCGTCCTCAGTCAGGCGGCCCGTCTCCCAGTCCTGACAGTCATCAACGCGTTGGTGATCGGCGCGGTTGCGCCAGCGCCAGGGAGCGGCAGCTGGTTCACCGCGGTGCTCGTTGCGTCGTTCAGCGCAGGCATCTTCGAAGAGGGGAGTCGTGCGTTCATCCTCAGCAAGGCGGCGCGTTATGTCCGCACGGAGCGTGGCGGGGTCGCGTTTGGGCTCGGCCATGCTGTCGTCGAGGCGCTGATCTTCACGCTCGTTCCATCCGTCGCGGCGCTGCTCTTGCTCGGATCGATCGCAGATGGCAGCGCGTACGACAACCTCCCCCCGGAGTCACTCGCGCAACTGGAGACTGCGATCACCTTCCTCGGAAGCCAAGACGTAGCCACGTCGCTGTTGGCGTTCACCGAACGACTTTTTGCAACGCTCTTGCATGTCGTGTTGAGCCTTTACGTGGTGCGTGCGGTGGCAGGGAGCAGTGACCGTGGCAGCTTGATGCGCGCACTTGCCTTTCCAGTCTTACTTCACGGCACGGCGAACCTTTTGACCGTACTGCTCGTGCCAGCCGTGGGCATCCTCGTGGCTGAAATGGCCTTTGCGGCCGTCACGGTTGCGGCGGCGATCCGATATCTGCGCACGCGACCGAAGGCGAGCGCGCCGCTCATCTAATCCGCTACGGCGAAGGGCTTGGACTCTCGCTCGGCGAAGGGCTTGGAGAAGCCGATGGGTCACATGCATCGCCAACGCCGTCCCCATCACTATCGAGCTGATCCGAGTTCGCAACAAGCGGACAGTTGTCGATGCCATTTGTCAGGCCGTCGCCATCGTCATCTCCAAGCGGATCGAGTGTCGGCGAAGGCGACGGACTTGCGCTCGGATCCACATATCCTTCTGGCACTTGCAGTTCGGCGCAGCGTTCGCCTATGGCGCGCGTGCCGCCGTACTGTCGGTTCCAGAGGAAGATGCGCGGCACCTGCTCACTGCAGACGATCTCGTACGCAAGATTTAGGCCGACATAGCGCCAGTGCCACGGCTCGCTCCCGTAGCAGCTGAGCGCCACGCGCTTTGCGCCCGCAGGATACGAGCGCACGAAGCCGTACTTGTAGGCGTTCTCACTCAGCCAGACGGCGGTGGGCGATGTTGCAAACGCGGCGCTCCCCCACGGCACACCCGCACCAACGGTGGCAAGGTCGACCGACGTGCCGAGCTGATGTTCGGAGTGTCCCGGGAGGGCGCTGTACTTCCGCGCCAACTGCAGTCCGGACTTCGCAACCCAGTAGGCAAAGGTCGCGTTCTGCGTTGCGTACGATCGATACGCGGAGAGGATGCGCATCCGCACATCGGCTTCGCGCGCCGCCAGGAACATCGCACGGAGCGATTCAGCGGCATCGCGACGCAGCTGGAAAACGCCGTTCGCCGAGGGGAGCGCCTGCGGCGTGATCCAGGTCAGGTCGCGCGGCACGTAACTGGCGGGCAGCCGATGCAACGGGTCGAGCACGCTCGTTGCCCACTGGTTGCGCCTGTATTCCTTCGTGATGACCGCACCTTGCACCCCAACGATCGTCTTGGTGAAGATGACCTTCCGTTCCAAGATCGACGCGCAAGTTGGGATCTCAGGGATGACCGTGTCATCGGCGCGCACGACTGGCGCACTGCTGAACGAGCCGACAAGGATCAGCGCGGAGAGTGCCAGCGCAAGCGGCCCAGCCGCACAACGCGGCATCTAGGTGCCTACTTCTTCTTGTTGCGGTGCGTGTGCAGCAGCGAGGCGACGATCGAAACCGTCAAGATGCTGAGCACCACGAAGAGACTGACGAGCGGTGGAATCTTCCAGTCATGGTTGATGGCGGGGAGGATCATCTTCACGCCGATCCACATCAGGACAAACGCAAGTCCTGTGCCGAGGAAGTGGAACCTGTCCTTTGCGTTCGCGAGCAGGAAGTACATGTTCCTTAGGCCGAGGATCGCAAATGCGTTGGAAGTGAAGACAATGAAGGGATCGAGCGTGATTCCGAAGATCGCCGGGATGCTGTCCACTGCGAAGATGAGATCGATAATTCCGATGACCACGATCGTCAAGAAGATGGGCGTGAACTTCTTGACGCCGTTCACGGTGACGCGGAAGCGCTCCTCGTTG
>CAXRAV010000068.1:0-7775 GCA_964228585.1 Candidatus Limnocylindrus sp.
TTGCGCTTCACAAATCCCGCGCGGTCTGGCACGCTAGAGGTCGCAGGACCAGATGGGTCCTGGGGAGTTTAGTTGAGGTGAAAAACATGGCAGCAAAGAAGAAGGCGAAGAAGGCTGTTGCAGCTGCAGCGCCTGCCGCGCCAGCGGTGAAGAAGGCCAAGAAGAAGGCGGCTCCTAAGAAGGCCGCTGCGAAGAAGGCCGTCAAGAAGGTAGCCAAGAAGGCCGTCAAGAAGGCGGTGAAGAAGGTTGCCAAGAAGACCGCAACGAAGAAGACGGCGAAGAAGGCTGTCAAGAAGGCCGCGAAGAAGGCCGCCCCTAAGAAGAAGGCTTCCAAGAAGAAGGCTTCGAAGAAGGCTGCAGCGGCACCTGCCGCAGCCGCCGGTTGGAGCATCTTCGGCACCAACAACAAGTAATCTGACGGACGTCGCGTTCGCGCGACACGTCACTTGCTGATGTGAAGAAGCCCCGCCCAATTGGGCGGGGCTTCTTCGTTACGTTGCGCTCTGTTGCGATCCAACCGCTGCGAGATGCGCGTTTACGAGATGCGCTTTCTCCCTTTGCTGCGCTCCAAGAGCGCTACGCCAAGCGCGCGGCGTGTGGATGGCGGAACAGCGGGGCGACTGCGTCGTGTGCTCATGCCTTCGGGAAGATACGCGCTGAACGATGCGGCGAAATCGATCTCCTCGCGTTCTGTGGCCCCCTCTTCCAGATAGACGGCATCATTGGCGTCAAGCTGCTCGATCAGTGTGACGATCTCCGGGCTCATGGCGGCGGAGGTGATCAAGAGGCGCTCATCTGGGTACGCCCAGGCGCAGTATGCGGTGGCACCCGCCACATAGACACTCATGAGACGTGCACGATTCCTCCGGCGACGCTTTGGGGCGTCTGCGCGAACTCGCGAGGAGAGTTGACTCATAGGGCTCCTTCCGCTCTGCAGAGCCGTCCGGCGGCGCCGTGACGGGATTGGCAACCCTACTATTGATCCCCAGTGTGTCAAGTGCCTGACACAGGATTTGCCGAGGGTTTGTGCGTGATCGGCGCTCGTGCGGTCAATACCCGCGGCGAACCATCTCTATGAAGACACGACCGGCGGTGCGAGCGTCGCTTTCGGCACGGTGCGCTGGTCCCTCGAGTGTTATCTGGAACTCCTTGACCACCTCTTCAAGGCGGGGCCACTTCTGATCTGGTGCGGTGAGGCCCCGCATCGTGCAGTAGGTGTGCTGATCACGCCCGAGCTCGATGCCGAGCCACTGCAGCCCCTCCGCATCGAAGGACATGTTGTGCGCGACCACGAGCTCCGCTCCCGCGAGGCGTTCGGCAAGACCATCCCCCGCTTCATCTACATCGATGCCGTCTTTATCGATCATCGCCTGCGTGATACCCGTCAACTCTGCAATGAATTCACTCACGGGCGTGTCTGACTTGACGAGTGCGGACCAGGCTGCAACCTCGCGATCTCGCTCGTAGGTGATGAGGCCGATCTCTATCACCGCAACATCCGGATCCTTCTTCCAGATCCCCGTGGTCTCAAAGTCGAGCGCGACCCAACGCTTCGGCAGAGTGCCGCGGAATCTGTCACGTGGTTCGGGGAGGATCATGCGGTGATTATGGGGGTTCGCCGCTACGATGTCTGCATGGAGTTGTTGCTGATTGCACTTGCAGCCGCCGCCGCATCTGCGGCAACCCTGATCTCTGGATTCGGCTTGAGCACCGCGCTGGTCCCAGTCTTCGCCCTCTACTTCCCACTCCCGCTCGCGATCGGTGCCATTGCGGTGGTGCACCTTCTCAACTCACTCTTCAAGGTGGGGATCATGCGCAGCGAGATTGACTGGCAGGTGGCGCTGCGATTTGGTCTGCCGGCGGCGGCAGCGGCACTCCTTGGCGCAACCCTCCTCGGCGCACTCGGAGAGGCAACGCCGCTCGCTCGCTACTCCCTTGGAGAGTCGTCGTTTCACATCACACCGTTGAAGCTTGTCGTGGGAGGGGTGATCCTCGCCCTGGTCGCCCTCGAGCTCTCGCCGCGCGCCACCACCCTGCGCATCTCGCCGAGTGCCCTCCCCGTTGGCGGCCTCCTCTCCGGATTCTTTGGTGGACTGACGGGGAATCAAGGGGTGCTGCGCAGCGCCTTCCTCTTGCAGTTGCGCCTTTCGCCCGCGCGCTTCGCGGCGACGGGAGCGGCTGGGGCGGCCTTCGTTGACCTTGCACGTCTCGTCGTCTACGGGACTGGAGCGTCTGCGGCAGTGCTTGAGCGTGATGGACCGCTACGGGATGCGCTCCTCGTGGCAACGTTGGCAGCGTTTGCAGGCGCGCTCGGTGGCCGGCAGCTTGTTCGAGTGATCAGCGGCGCCGTTCTCCGCCGCATCGTCGCCGCCGCCATGCTCATCGTGGCAGCACTGATGATCACGGGTATCGTGTGAACATGAATCAGCTGGCGGTACACGCGAAGCTCACGAAACTTGCGAGCGGTCGCGCACCCGAGCTACTTGTTGGCGTTGGCGCGGCGGCAATCCTCGCGTGCGATCTGATCGACCCAACGCTCGATGCGCGCATCTACGCCGCCTCCGAACATGCGCTCGGGTCTGCCGCCTGGCTCTTCCATACGGGACTCGCCGCACTCTTCGCTGTACTGATCCTCCTCTATGTGCGCCTACGGAGAAGTCCCGCGCATCGCGGCGTGCGCCGCGGCTTGGTGATTGGGGCGATTGGCGTCGTTGGCGTTGTGCTCTTCCCCACAGACCCTGGATGGACGGTGGTGAGTGTGCCAGGGCGGCTGCATCCAATCTTTGCGCTGCTCGCTGCGGGAAGTCTGCTCTACGTAGGGTCTCGCCTCTCGCGCCCGCGCAGCGTCCTGCTGCACACGGCGGCATTTATTGGTGCGGGCTTCTTTGGTGGGTTCGTTGGTGGCGGTGCGGGGTTTGCCGAGCGCTTCGCGCTGGCGATCGTGGGGCTTCTTCTCTACCTCGGCGCCTACCGTTCGCGCACCGGCGAGATCTAGTTCGGCGAAGGCTCGCTAGACGCTCTTGCCGCTGACTGGACGTGGTCGGCTGGCACGAGTGAGCTTCACCTCGACGATCGCGCGCATTCCGTCTTCTGCTGCGCGCGTGAGCTCTTTCATCTCCATTGGTGAGTTGACTCCGTAGACCCAGTGACCCCGGATCGTACGCACGAGGAGACCACAAATCGTTCGCGTCTCTGAGGCACTATAGCCACGCGTCCGGAAGAGCGGTCCCGCCCAGTCAACGTAGCGATCAATGTTCGCCTCGAGAAGGGTGCGCACCGCCGCACGACCCTGCTTCGTTGAATTGATGTACGTGATGATGTCCCAGCGCGAAGAGGTGTCGAGGTGGATCTTCCCCATGCCCATGACAAGCGCGTGGAGCTGCTCACGCCAATTCGCCTCAGTCCACGGTGTGGTGGTGTGCTTCATCAGAGCGGGCCACCAGACCTTGACCCACTCTTCGTAGATCTCCGCAAAGATGGCGTCGCGATCGTCAAAGAACTGATAGGCCGTTCCGGCGGCAATCTTCGCCTTTGAGGCAATCATCTGCATCGTGATATTGCCAACACCTTCGCTCTTCGCCAGCGTTTCGGCGGCAGAGAGGATCTGCTTCCGGGTGCGGAGCGATCGCTCTTGGCTCGGGACACGTCGGCGTCCGGGAATCCAATTGCCGAGCGGGAAGGCATCGGGGGTCAGCTGCGTGCCAGCCTCCACCACAATCTTCCCCTTGGTCACGCGCGTTGACGACTTCATGCTCTGAGTGTCGCAGTTCGCACCTAACACGCAACTATTTGTCAAAAAGACGCGAGTTTCTTTCAGGTATCACGCTCAACATGTTGATTTCTCAACCTTGGTGTTCGCGGCAAACGTGAGGGTTTTGATTACCCCCCCGACCAGGAACGAGAGGGGTCAGTCGGCGGCGCGGCGGAGGGTGCGAATCAGTGCCTCGGCGGCGTTTGCACCAGGTGCGCCCGTGACGCCACCACCCGGATGCGTGCCCGCACCGGAGAGGAAGAGTCCTTCAATCGGCGTCTCATAGCGGCCGATGCCGTAGAGGGGACGCCACTGCGCAAACTGATCAAAACCTTCGTTGACGTGCATGGCGTGACCACCCGTTGCGCCCCAATCGTTCTGCAGATCGGCAGGCGTGATCAGCTGGCGTGCGCTGATCAGGTTCGTGATGCCAGGGGCGACGACCTCCAGCTGGTCCACCACGCTGTCTGCGAACGACTTGCGTGTGGCTTCGTCCCACTCGCCATCCTTGAGGACCGCGGGAGCGTACTGCACCACGCAGCTCACAATGTGTCGGCCGTCCGGCGCGAGTGATGGATCAATGAGCGTTGGGACCAGCGCCTCGATGATTGGCCTCTCGCTGATGCGGCCGTACTTGGATGCGTCAAAGGCGTTCTCAATTCCGAGAATGCTTTCAAGGATCACGATGCGGCCGCGCAACTTCTCCTGCGCCGCTTCGCCCTTCCCCGCCGCGGTGAAGGTGGGGAGCTTGTCCACGAGCAGGTTCAACTTGGAGGTCACGCCTGTGCTGCGTGTCGCACGTAGCCGACGACGCAGATCTGGGCCGGTAGCCTCAACACCGAGCAGGCCAAGGAGCGTGGTCTTTGGGTCGAGTGTGGAGAGCACATACGGTGCGGCGATCTCTTCGCCACTTGCGAGCGCCACACCGGTCACGCGACCGTCCTGTTCGGTGATGGCGACCGCTTTAGCGCTCGTGCGAATCTCTGCGCCGAATCCGCGCGCCGCATCGGCGAGTGCGATGGCAAGCGCACCAGGTCCACCAATGGCAACAACGGTCTGTCCCGCTGCGCCACCGTCTGCGCCGTCACCCGTGATGCCATCGAAGAGCATCGTTGCCGCGGTGCCTGGACTCATTGGACCGACAGCGTTGTAGATTGCACCGCGCCAAGCCAAGAGGGCGAGCAGGTGCTCGTCGTTCTGGATGTACTCGCCCACAAGATCTGCGGCAGACATTGGAAGGATGCGCAGGATCTCTCGACCGTCGCCCTCCTTCAGGTCCGTGAACGGCTTTCGGAACGCGAAGCCCGCGAGCATCTCTGCAACCGATTTGCCGCCATCAAGGCTCGGTGGCACGCCGTCCAACACCTCTTCGAAGTAGGCACCGATGCGTCGCAGTCGGCCATCGAGTTTCATGAACCCGTGCGCGGTCTCCTTGCCGTGTGGTCGCTTCTCCAGCTCTTCGGCGCTGCGCTTCGGATCGCGGTAGAGGGTGATGGAGCTGCCGTCACGTGGGTGTGGCGCGAACGAGCGCACCTCTGGCTCCACGAGTCGAACACTCCCTGCGAGTCCAAGGTCGCGCGCGACGCGCGGACGGAATCGACCAACGGTATGCGCGAGCATCGGCGCTTTCACGCCGTCGATGTCTGCGGTCAGCGCCATGCCGCCAAGTTCCCCACGCGCCTCAAGGAGGATCGTCTTGATCCCCGCGCGCGCCAAGTACGCGGCCGCAACGAGTCCGTTGTGGCCGCCGCCGAGGACGATCACATCGGCACTGTTGCGCGCCTGTGGTGCCTCCGCTGCCGCAGCTTTCTGCTTCTTGGCAGCCATTACTCGTCCCCCGCTTTCGACTTCAAGATCTCGAGCGCTGCGAGCCGACCGGGCGCCGCCATGATGCCGCCACCCGGATGGGCGGAGGAGCTGGCGAGCCAGTAGTCCTTGATCGGCGTCTTATAGCGCGCCCAGCCGCTCACTGGACGGTTGAACGCCATCTGCTGCACCAGGATCTCACCTTGGAAGATGTTCCCTTCGGTCAAACCGATGGTGCGCTCAAGGTCGAGCGGCGTCATGATCTGACGGCCAACGATCTTGTTGCGGAAGTCCGGTGCAAATTCGGAGATGGTGTCAACCACTAGGTCGCCGAAGCTCTCCTTGATGTCGTCCCAGGTGCCGTGCTCTGGTGCCAACTTATGTGGCGCGTACTGCACGAAGGCGGTGGCGACGTGTTTCCCTGGTGGCGCCATGGATGGGTCCACCAGTGTTGGGATCAGCATGTCCAAGAATGGACGATGGCTCGGGTGCCCATGCTTTGCGTCGTCGTACGCCTTCTCCATGTAGTCGGGTGACGGGCTGATGGAGACCGTCCCCATGAGATGCCCAGTTCCCGGAGGAGCGGCGGTGAATGTGGGGAGGCCATCGAGCGCGAAGTTCACCTTGGCGCTCGAGCCGCGGAACTTGAAATTGCGGATGGCGCGCTCGAAGTCGTTCGGCAGCGAGCCGGCGGGGAGCATCTCCAGGAAGGTGTGCTTGGCGTCCGCGGCGGAGACCACCGTGTCCGCATGAATCTCTTCGCCAGACTCAAGCACCACGCCAACGGCGCGATCACCCTTCAGCAGGATCTGCTTGACGGGCGCGTCGGTGCGGATGCTCGCGCCGTGGAAGCGTGCCGCGTTTGCGATCGCAGTTGCAACGGCGCCCGTCCCACCCTGCGGGAGTGCCCACTCGCGGAAGGAGCCGTCGATCTCACCGAAGTAGTGATGGAGGAAGACCATCCCTGTCCCTGGCGACTTGATGCCAAGGAAGGTACCGATGATCCCTGAGGCGGACATGGTGCCAACGAGTGGCTCCCCCTCGAACCAGCGCGAGAGGAAGTCGTAGGCACTCCCCGTGATCAGGTCAAGGAGGGCGCCCTTCGTGCGCAGCGGCAGGTGACCGAAGTCCTTGGCGAGTCCGGCGTAGGCGAGCCACTCGTGTGGATCCCCATATGGGTCGGGTGCGGGGATGTCGATTGCGGGACGAATGAAGCGCGTGATGTCCGTGACCGTCTGCTTGAAGTCGTCGTAGTTATCTGCATCCCTGTGCGACCACTTGCGAATCTCGCGGATCGTATCCGCATGATCCGTGCGCCGATCGAGGTAGCCATCCCAGTGCGCGGTGTAGGTGCCAACGGATGGGGCCATCTGGAGACCGTGCTTCGCAAGGTCTAGCTCGCGAATCACTGCGGGGCGCAGCAGGCTCACCAAATACGAAGCAACAGAGAACTTGTAACCGGGCACCGGTGATTCGGTGAGCGTTGCGCCGCCTAGGATGGAGCGTCGCTCGAGGACGAGAGTGTTGAGTCCGGCCTTCGCGAGGTATGCGGCGGTGGTGAGTCCGTTGTGGCCACCGCCGATGACGATCGCGTTGTACCGTTCCGCCACTGACCCTCCAAGACTCGCCCCGAATCGCTAGGATGCGGGTGCGGGCAATGGTACCGCCAAGAGAGCGATCAGGAGAGGGGGAGTCGCATGACGCTTGAAACGCCGTTCCACCCTCGTACCGCCGAACTGAATCAGGCTCGCCGCTGGCGCAAGTGGTCCGGCTTCTTCATCGCCGATTCGTATTTCCCAGCGCACGATTTGGAATACCATGCGATCCGCTTCTCCGCCGCACTCTTCGACGTCACTCCAATGTGCAAGTACCGCGTCAGCGGTCCAGATGCGGCGAAGCTGGTGAATCGCGTCATCACGCGCCGTGTGGATCGCATCAAGCCGATGCGCGCCATCTACACCCCATGGTGCGATCATGACGGACGCGTCCTTGATGACGGCACGGTGGCGCTCCTTGCCGATGGCTCCTACTTCTGGACCGCGGCGGAGCCGCAGCACGGTTGGCTCGACGCCGCGAGCGAAGGGTTGAACGTCACGATCGAAGATCTCACCGAGCGCCTCTGTGCCCTCTCCCTGCAAGGGCCGTGCTCACGCGACGTGCTCTCTAGGGCCGTCGGTCGCGACATGTCTGATCTGCCGTTCTTCGGTCGCGCGGACGT
>CAXRAV010000069.1:0-3388 GCA_964228585.1 Candidatus Limnocylindrus sp.
TTGAGCGGCGTCTGACCGCCGAACTGCACAAATGCGGGGAGCGTCTCCACCCCCTCCGGTGACTCCGCTCGAATGATCTCCATGATCGATTCCGCATCGAGCGGCTCAAAGTAGAGGCGCGTGGAAGCGTCGAAGTCGGTAGAGACCGTCTCCGGATTGCTGTTCACCATAACCGCCGACCAGCCGCGCTCCTGCAGCCGCTCTGCGGCGCGTACCGCACAGTAGTCAAACTCAATCCCCTGCCCGATGCGCACAGGGCCTGAGCCGATCACCAGTGCCGCCGGTCGCGTTACGGGCTGCGCCTCAGCGGGCGAGCCGGACGCAGCGAAGGTGCTGTAGAAGTACGGCGTCACTGCTGCGAACTCCGCAGCACACGTATCCACCATTGCATATCCAGGAGTGAGGCCGAGCTGCGCGCGCCGCGTGGTGATGCGCGCTTCGTCCAAGCCAGAGATGCGCGCGAGATCTTCGTCACCAATCGCCGAACGCTTCGCCGTGGCGAGCAGAGAGATGGATGCGGGGTCGGGCCCGATCAGCGTGCGACCCGCCTCGCGCACGCGGTGCTCAATCGAGATGAGTCGCGCAAACTCCGCAAGGAACCATCGCGTGATCCCTGTCGCTGCGTGAATCTCCTCTTCACTGACCCCGCGTCGCATTGCAGCGAGGAGACGCCAGAGTCGAGAGTCAGATGGTCGCAGGAACTCTTTCAGTCCAGCGCCGCCGCGCGCGCTGATTGCGGCGAGTTCGCCGTCCCACGACGCTTCCTCTGCGGTTGGACCACTCCCCTTCTGCTCCATGGAGCGGAGCGCCTTGTTGAGCGCAGCGCCAAACGTACGGTCGATCGCCATCACCTCGCCCGTCGCCTTCATCTGACTCCCGAGGAGGCGATCCGCACCAGGAAACTTGTCAAACGGGAAGCGCGGCAACTTCACCACGATGTAGTCGAGCGCCGGTTCAAATGCCGCGACAGTTGTCCCGGTCACCGCGTTCGGAATCTCGCGCAACGTGCGGCCAATGGCGATCTGCGCCGCTACGCGCGCGATCGGATACCCAGTTGCCTTGCTCGCCAGCGCCGAACTTCGACTGACGCGCGGGTTCACCTCAATCACCACGTAATCGCGGTAATCGGGAGACAGCGCCAACTGGACGTTGCAGCCACCCTCCACGCCGAGTGCTCGAATGATGTCGAGCGAGGCGCTGCGAAGCCGCTGGTGCACCGGATCTGGAAGCGTCTGAACGGGTGCCACAACGATGCTGTCGCCAGTGTGCACGCCGAGCGGGTCAACATTCTCCATGGAGCAGACCGCAATGCAGGTTCCCTCTGCGTCGCGCATCACCTCGTATTCGATCTCCTGCCAGCCAACCAGGAAGCGCTCCACCATTACCTGGCCAATAGGGCTCGCGCGCAGGCCGCTGCGGACGCGCTCCCAGTACTCCTCCTCCGTCACCACGATCCCACCACCCGTACCGCCCAGCGTGAAGGCTGGTCGCACGATCGCGGGGAGTCCGATCTGCGCGAGTGCCGCCGTCGCCGCTGCGTCCCGCGCCGCTGGCGTCTCCCCTTCGACGATCGCGCTCGGTGCCGTTGGCTGTCCGATTCGATCGCACATTGCCCGGAAGAGCTCGCGATCCTCTGCCGTTTTGATCGCCGTAAGCGGCGTGCCGAGGAGGCGAATCGGATGTCGCTCAAACACGCCAGCATCTGAGAGCGCGACGGCAAGGTTGAGTGCCGTCTGTCCGCCGAGTCCCGCGAGCAGACCCTCTGGCTTTTCAAACGCGATGATGCGTTCGATCACCTCCACCGTCAGCGGCTCAAGGTAGACGGCGTCCGCAACGGATGGATCGGTCATGATGGTTGCAGGATTTGAGTTGACTAAGATGGTGCGAATCCCCTCCGCGCGAAGTGCGCGACAGGCCTGCGTCCCTGCGTAGTCGAACTCCGCCGCCTGGCCAATCACCACCGGACCCGATCCAATGATCAGAACGCTCTTCGGCTTCGAGGATCGCTGGCCG
This sequence comes from Candidatus Limnocylindrus sp., assembly GCA_964228585.1. Lineage (GTDB taxonomy): Bacteria > Chloroflexota > Limnocylindria > Limnocylindrales > Limnocylindraceae > Limnocylindrus. Next base: position 2,014 of record CAXRAV010000069.1, read on the forward strand.
CTCATCGTCTCGCCTCGATGGCTCGCGCGAATCGATCAAAGACTGGCGTCGCATCCAGCGGCCCTGGTGAACCCTCTGGGTGATACTGCACCGTCTCAATGGGGAGGCTTCTGTGTCGCAGCCCTTCAACAGAGTTGTCGTTCAGGTTGATCTGGCTCACCTCAAATTCTGACGCTGCAGTGAGTGTCTCACCGACAACCTCCACCTCGTGGTTCTGCGCAGTGACGTAGACGCTCCCGCTCGGCAGATCGCGCACTGGATGATTCGCGCCGTGGTGTCCAACGGCAAGACGTCGAGTTGTCGCTCCCGCGGCACGACCGATGATCTGATGCCCGAGACAGATGCCGAGGAGTGGTTCACCGTTCGCGATCAGTGCGCGCGCAAGCGCAACGGGTCCCTCAAGTCGCGCCGGGTCACCCGGTCCTGGGGAGAGGACCACGCCGCGCGGCGCACCAGCGAGCACCTCGTCAACGGTGGCGGTGTGAGGATGGATTCGCACGCGAGAGCCACGCGCACGGAGTGCGCGCACGATGTTTGCCTTCAACCCAAAGTCAATCACTGCTACGAGCGGCTCGTTCACCTCTCCATGCGTCTGAACGCTGCCGGGCGACACCTGGCCGACAAAGTCCTGGTCCTCCCAACGCGGTAGCGTGCGCGTAGCGGCGATGGCCGCATCTGCATCTGCCTCCCACGGTGCGGAGATCCGCGCTCGCTGCGCCCCTGTCTCGCGCAAGCGTCGTGCAAGGCTACGCGTCTCAACACCCGCGATCGCTGGAACGCCATGCTGGCGTAGTAGTGATGCCAACTGTGCCGCGTCTTCCGTAATCGCTGCGGTCGCGTTGGCAACGATGAGGCCGCGTAGCCAGGGTCGCGACGATTGATCGTCCGCGATCATCCGACCGTAGTTTCCAATCAAGGGGTACGTCATCAGCACGACCTGACCCGCATAGCTCGGGTCAGTGCAGATCTCTTGGTAGCCCGTCTGACTCGTGTTGACCACAAGGTCGCCACCGGAGGCGCTCGGCGCACCCCAGGCAACACCTGGGAAGACGCTCCCATCTTCAAGGGTGAGAAGTGCTGGTCCGTGATCGCCAATGCGCGCGTCAACAACAGATGCAGACTCTGGAAGTGGGATGAGGGAGCGACGATACGGTGCCAGTGTTCGACGTGGCGCGTCACTCATTTCGTTCGCTCCTCTCCGGCCTCACGGGGCCATCTGCGATCTCTCAGGATCGTCTCGAAAGGACACCAGTCTCCTGGTGAGCCGGGTGGGATTCGAACCCACGACCTAGTGATTAAGAGTCACTTGCTCTACCGCTGAGCTACCGGCCCACGCGGAAGGATAGTGGAGGGCGGCGCTGGCCGCACGGGACGT
>CAXRAV010000070.1:0-14271 GCA_964228585.1 Candidatus Limnocylindrus sp.
CGCACCTTCTTCTCCCCCACCTATCGGCTACCCTGCTCAATCAAGCTGCCCGCAATGGGATAAAGGGCCGCCGCAACTTCCTCGGGAGCTCGGAGTGCACCCGCGTGAATCGTGTGCGTGATTGGCTCTCCGCGATACCACGTACGCTGTCGGCGCGCGTATGCCCAGCTTCGCCCTGACGAGTGCGTGACCGCCTTCTCTTCGCTGATCTCGCCCGCCAGATACTGCAGCGCCTCGCGATACCCGATCCCTGAAAGCGCGGGCGTTCCCGCTGGGAGTCGTGCTGCGAGCGCATTTGCTTCCGCAACAAGACCTCCGGCAAACTGTGCTGCCGCTCGCTCTGCGATCTTTGATCGGTGTGCAGCAAGGTCAGGCTCATCTAGGAGGACGTACGCGTTTGGACCTGACCACGGCTCCTCTTCCGTGGCCATTGAATCCCCGCCCAGCTGTGCAATCTCAAGCGCGCGCAGGATTCGTCGCGGGCTTGCATTCGCAACCGCATCTGCCGCCGCTGGGCTGAGCCCGCGAAGCTGCGCCTCCATGTGCTCTCGTCCTTCCTCGGCTAGTTCGCGCTCTAGCCGTACTCGAAGCTCTGGATCATGTGGTCGCGCGCCACCGGTCAAGAAGCCACGCAGAAGTCCACGATGATAGAGGCCAGTACCACCCACAGCGATGGCGATGTCTGGCGCTTTACCCTCAGATGTGCCCGCCGCGGCCTCACGCGCGATCGCGAGCCAGTCGTAAAGCGTAAATGGCTGATCCGCTTCCGCAACATCGATACCAGCATGCGGTCGTGCCGCAAGCACCTCCGCAGAGAGCTTGTCCGTCCCTATGTCAAAGCCTCGGAACACTTGTCGTGAATCTGCGGAGATCAGAACCGCACGTGCCCCATCTCGCTCAAGCAGATCCGCGAGCGCAAGCACGGCCGCGCTCTTCCCAACCGCCGTTGGGCCCGCGACCGCGAGAAGGGGCGTTGCCCGCTCAGCGGGCGTAATCAACCGCCCGTGTCTCTCGAATTACCGTGACACGAATCTGTCCAGGGTACGATAGCTGCTCCTCGATTCGCCTCACCACGTCCCGGGCAATCTCTCGGGCACGATCGTCATCCACACTGTCCGGTCGAACGAGAATGCGAACCTCTCGCCCCGCCTGGACCGCATACACCTTCTCTACGCCTTCGAAACTCATCGCAATGTTCTGTAGATCTTCAAGTCGACGTAGATGTGCTTCAGCCTGATTGCCGCGCGCTCCGGGGCGTGCCGCACTGATCGCATCCGCAACCTGCACGATCGGTGCTTCACGAGCGGTGCACTCAACCTCCTGGTGATGCGCAGCGATCGCATTGACGATCCCCTCTGGCATTCCGTGCCGACGGGCAAGATCTGCGCCGATCGCTGCGTGCGTTCCTTCAATTTCGTGATCGAGCGCCTTTCCAATATCGTGCAGGAGCCCGCCTACTTTTGCCGCGCGGATATCCATGCCGAGTTCCCCTGCAACGGCACCCGCAACCTGTGCGGTTTCAATCGAGTGCAGCAACACATTCTGGCCGTACGAAGTACGCCACTGCAGCCTTCCAAGGATGCGGAGGAGTTCGGTTGGAATTCCGGTCACGCCCACTTCGAGCGCTGCCTCCTCGCCGTTCTTGAGTGCGGTGGCATCCACCTCGCCCTGCGCCTTCTCGACAATCTCTTCAATACGCACCGGATGAATTCGGCCATCTTGCATCAGGCGCTCGATAGTTACTCGTGCAACTTGGCGCCGCACCGGATCAAAGGATGAGAGCGTCACCTGCATCGGCGTCTCATCAATGAGTAGCTCGACACCAGTTGCGGCTTCGAGTGCGCGGATGTTACGCCCCTCGCGGCCGATCAGACGCCCCTTCATCTCTTCGCTGGCGAGCTTGATGTGGGTCACTGAATGCTCAGTGCTGTGATCCGCCGCCACACGTTGCATTGCCGTCAAGATCATTTCTCGGGCACGATCGGCGGCCTCTTCAGAAGCTCGGCGTTCAAGCGTTACTCGCAGGCGCTGTGCCTCTGTCTCCGCCTCTTCTGTCAGTCGTGCGAGGACCTCTTTGCGTGCCGCTTCAGCATCGAGTCCGGCAACTTCAGCCAGCCTCGCGTTCACCGAAGCTCGTGCCGCATCGAGGTTCGCTGCCTCTTCGAGGAGTCCGCGTTCACGTTCAGCAATAGAAACCTCACGTTCCGCAAAGAATGCTTCTCGCTCACCGAGGGCTACCTCTCGCAGACGGGAGCGCTCTGCTTCAGCGGTGATCTGCTCTCGTTCTTGACGAAGGCCATCCTCGGCTGCAGCGCGCATTCTGGAGATCTCCCCTTTTGCGGAGATGATCAGTGCGCTCTGTTGCTGTCGAGCCTCCTCGACAATGCTGCGGGCTCGGACGGTCGCCGCACGGATCCCCGCCGCGGCAATGAACTGACGAATGAGAACGCCGAGTAGTACGCCGAATACGGCGGCAACGACGGGGATAACCCCGTTAAAGTCTTCCATTGGTCCCTCTTGTCAGCCGTGCTCCGCGGGCTAACGCGCGGTAATTGGTCATATGGCCAGCCAACTGGCTGAGGTCTGAAGGCTACGGCTTTGGCTAGGCGCGGTCAAACGCCTCGTGGAGCCCCTCGGGGGGCTGTCACAGGGGATCTAGGGGGCCAGCAGGGCATCAATCCGCCTCGCCCAGCCCCTCAATCCTGCTCGCCTGGCCCCTCAAGGGACTGGAGGGGGGCAATCCCCTCCCCCGCCCCAGCCACCCGCTCACGCGCAATGCGCCAGGAGAGCCCAGACGGGAACCCGCGCCGCGCGAGCGCCTGGGCCACGCGCTGCACTTCAGCACGATCATCGCCTCCACGGAGGCGCACCTTTGCAGCTGCCGCATAGGCGGCGCGCTCCTCGGCGCTGAGCGATGTCTGCTCCCCATCACGGAGCGGCTCGCCCTCGGCTTCGTCTGAGCGCTCTGCGAGCACACGGACCGCAATCTCATCAGGGACCCCGCGTCGACGTAACTCTTCCGCCAGTGCACGATCACCACGCTGTCGAGAACGGTCGCGCGATTCAACCAACGATCGCGCGAGACGTTCGTCGTCGATGATACCAACCGCTTCCAGTCGATCCGTGGCGGTGAACACGTGTTCCTCTGGGTACCCAGCAGCAATCAGCCGCTCAATCAGTGAGCGCTTACTGCGCGGGGCACCTGAAAGCGAACGCGCAGCAGCCTCTAACACCGCTGCGGCGTCTGCTGCTGCGTGCCGCTCCTTGATGAGCGCCGGATCTGTGCGGCGTTTCAACGCGCGACGCGACTACTCCCCGTCGCCAGGAGGTGCAACCGGCACATCAAGCGTGGCGGTGGCGGCGCGAATCTTCGCATCAATCTCGGCGGCGACCGTTGGGTTCGCCTTGAGGAAGTCCTTCGACTGCTCACGTCCCTGACCGAGTCGAACATCGCCGAAATTGAACCATGCACCGGTTTTGGAGACAATGTCACCCGCAACGCCAACGTCGAGGAGTCCACCCTCCATGCTGATCCCTTCGCCGTACATGATGTCAAATTCGGCGATGCGGAATGGAGCCGCGACCTTGTTCTTCACAACTTTCACACGCACTCGGGAACCAACTGATTCGGTACCTGTCTTGATTGTTTCGATGCGGCGAATATCGAGCCGAACCGACGCGTAGAACTTCAGTGCGCGACCGCCAGGAGTGGTCTCTGGACTACCGTACATCACACCGATCTTCTCGCGAAGCTGGTTGGTGAATAGCAGCGTCGTATTTGAACGCGCCACGGCGCCCGTGAGCTTGCGCAACGCCTGACTCATCAGGCGTGCTTGAATGCCAACGAACGAATCGCCCATCTCGCCCTCGATTTCCGCACGTGGCACGAGTGCCGCTACGGAGTCAACGACGACGATATCGACGCCACCTGATCGAATCAGCGTTTCGGCGATCTCCAGCGCCTGCTCACCAGTGTCTGGCTGTGATACGAGGAGCTCATCAACATTCACACCCGTTGCGGCCGCGTAGGCAGAGTCAAGCGCATGCTCCACGTCAATGAAGGCGGCAACGCCGCCGCGACGCTGCGCTTCAGCAATGATGTGCTGGCAGATCGTGGTCTTGCCAGATGACTCTGGTCCGAAGATCTCACTGATCCTGCCGCGTGGCAGTCCCCCTACGCCGAGCGCAAGATCCAACGAGATTGCACCGGTTGGAATGGTGTCAACCTCAAGTCGCTCTCGCGAACCAAGCTTCATGATCGCGCCGCGACCAAACTGCTTTTCAATCGTGAGGATTGCTGCGTCTACCGCACGGCTCCGCTCTGTGGACGCCTTTGCGTCACCCTTCGGCTCGGACTTGTCGGGCGACGCCGACTTCGGGCTCTTGCTTTCGCTCTTCTCAGCCATCTCTATTCCCTGCCTTCTCTTGCTGTTGCCCTCTGTCGATTGACTCCGCGAAGCCTGCCATCCTCGGCGTACCGTGGACGCATCGCGCCGCGAGCGGGCTCTTCGGAGGGCTCATCGCCAACTCCTAAGCGAGGGGTCCCCGGCCCCCCAGCTGCGGCACGAAGCCGCGGCAGCTCGGCTGCGAGTGTACCCGAGCGGAGTGCCAACCGAATGGCACCCATGAAGGCGCTCAGATGGCGCAGGTTATGGATCGTGAGGAGGCGATAGCCGAGTAGCTCCTCCGCCCGAAAGAGGTGGGCCAGATAGGCACGGCTGAACCTACGGCAGGTCGTGCAGTCACAGTCGGCGTCCAGAGGCTGATCCTCGTCTAAGTGCCGGGCGTTTCGGAGATTCATTCGACCCCCAGTGACCCAGGCCTGGCCGTTGCGCGCTACTCGCGCTGGGAGGACCGAGTCAAATAGATCCACGCCGCGCAGCACTGCTTCAAGCAGGTCAACTGGCGATCCCAGACCCATCAGGTAACGCACGCGATGATCGCCCTCTAGTGCGGCAATCGTCGCCTCGACTGCAGCGTTGCGCTCCTCAGGAGTTTCATCGCCAGCGAGTCCACCAAGGTTGATCCCTTCGAAAGGGAGTGAGCGGATGTAGACGGCTGACTCGGCCCGCAACTCAGGATCAATACCGCCCTGCGCAATGCCGAAGAGCGCCTGGTCGCCCCGCGAGTGCGCCCGCAGAGAGCGAACTGCCCAGCGATGCGTGCGTTGCATCGCGCGCAGGACATCGCGGCGTTCGGTTGAGCCTGGCATGACGGGCTGGTCGAATGCTACTGCGATGTCTGGGCCGAGCGCCTCCTGGATCTCCACGGATCGTTCAGGGGTGAAAAGGTGCTCGCTCCCGTCTAAGTGACTATGAAACCGTGCCCCCGCCTCACGGATTCGCATCAGCGGTCCAAGCGAAACCACCTGAAAGCCACCCGAGTCAGTCAGCATTGGCTTGCTCCACCCTGAAAACTTGTTCAGACCGCCAAGGCGCTGAATCCGTTCGTGACCCGGTCGCAGATAGAGGTGGTACGTGTTCGCCAAGATGATCTGCGCACCGATCCCGTGAAGGTCATCGGGGTCGAGTGACTTCACGGTTGCATTCGTCCCAACGGGCATGAAATCTGGGGTCTCAACAGAGCCGTGCGGGAGCATCAGCGTACCGGTGCGAGCACGTGAGCCTGGATCCGTTGCTATGACGGTAAAGCGAAGCGAGCGTGCTGCGCGCGCTGGAAGAGTCGACGGATCAGAGAGTGCGGCGAGCCGCGCGCTTTCGCTCAGCTCCCACTCCACAGCGAGGCACTGCTGCGTCCGAGATGTGCGCGACCACGCTCGGTAACCACACGGCCCTGCGGCGTGCGGTCCAGAAAGCCGATGCGAAGCAGGAACGGCTCAAAAACATCCTCCAACGTATCCGGCGATTCCCCGAGGAGCGCCGCCATCGCCGCAACGCCTACTGGGCCACCGTCGAACTTGTCGAGCATGACTTGCAACAACTTTCGATCCGTTGCATCAAGCCCCGCGTCATCGATTTGAAGTCCCGCAAGCGCCGTGGCCGCTCGCTCCTTGGTGATATCCGTGGAGCCGGCCACCTGAACCTCATCACGCACCCGACGAAGGAGTCGATTCGCAATGCGTGGCGTCCCGCGGCTTCGCGCTGCAACGAGTGACGCCGCATCCTCGGTGATGCTGACGCCAAGGATCCCAGCCGAACGTTTCACGATTTCGGTGAGCTCGCCATCCGTATAGAAGTCAAGACGCTGCGATGCACCAAAACGATCGCGGAGCGGCGCTGAGAGCATCCCAATCCGAGTGGTTGCACCGATCAACGTGAACGGCGGCACCTCAAGGCGCAGCGGCTGCGCAGAGGGTCCCTTCCCAATCACGATGTCGATCGAGCGGTCTTCCATTGCGGGATAAAGGACCTCTTCGACGGCGCGTCCAAGGCGATGAATCTCGTCAATGAAAAGCACTTGTCGAGGTGCAAGGTTCGTCAGGATCGCGGCGAGATCTCCGCCGTGGTCGATCGCCGTTCCTGAGGTGAAGCGAATCTGTACGCCAAGCTCGTGCGCAACGATTGCCGCGAGCGTGGTCTTCCCAAGTCCAGGCGGGCCGTGCAGTAGCAGGTGGTCCGCCGCCTCGCCGCGCTCACGCGCAGCCTGCAGCAGCGTTGTCAGCGAACGTTTCGCTTCACCCTGGCCGATGTACTCTCCGAGCGAGGCGGGGCGCAGCGAAACCTCGAGGCTTCGCTCCTCAGCATCGTTCATCGCTGGCTCAGTCACCACGCACCCCCTGCCCGCTTATGCCCGCTCACGGAGCGCGGCGCGCAGCCGCACATCAAGTGGCTGACCGCGCATTGCGGCGTCCTCATCCACCGTAGCAGCGAGCTCGCGCGCATCGCGCGGCGGGAATCCGAGACTACGAAGTGCCGCTGCAAGATCACCACCGTCACGCCCCTTCTCACCCGCCTTCTGCGTGCCGTCGCCCGCTGCGTCGCGCGCGATTCGGTCTGCGAGCTCCACGATGATACGAGCGGCAAGGCGCCGACCAACTCCAGGCGTGGTCGCGAGCAGTTTCTCATCACCATCAACCAGCACACGGCGAAGCCCCTCGGCACCGTGGGTATCGAGGAGGGCAAGCGCAACCTTTGGGCCAACCCCACTCACATCGAGCAGCGTTGCGAACAGGCGTTCTTGATCGCGGCTTGTAAATCCAACCAGCGACTCCTGGTCCTCCCGGACGATGTGATGCAGGTAGAGCTCCACGGTGACATCTTCGCGAAGCGTGGAGAGGAGGCTAGGCAGGACGCGGATGCGGAGGCCTAGCCCACCACTCACGATCACTACGGCGTCGTCTTCAGTCCAGCGCACACTCCCAGCAGCGAACGCGTACATGATTACCTCCGCTCTCCACGCAGTGCCCTGCGCACTGCGCGATCGAATCCGCTCTCTTGGGAGGCGCCGGAAGATGCCGAACGATCGAGTCGCGCGGAACCAGCAAGTTGCTGCATTCGTGCGGCACCGCCACCCCAGATCGCGAGCCCAAGCGCGTCGGCGGCGTCGTCAGCGAGTGGCGTTCCAGCGATATTGAGCAACTGCGTCACCGCACGAATCACACCACTCTTCGTAGCACGCCCATCACCCGCGATCGCGCGCTTCATTTCCGAGGGGGTCGCTTCCACCACTTCAATGACCTCTTCGGCAGCGATCATAAGCGCGAGTCCGCGAGCGGCGGCCACGGCGACCGCAGATTGAAGATTCCCTTGCGTGAAAAGTCGCTCAATCGCAATCCGATCTGGGCGCTCACTCCGAGCGATCTGCGTGAGCTCCGTCCTGATTTGGAGGAGGCGCTCCCCGAGCGACTGGCTAGGTGAGGTGGTGATGATCCCATGCGCAAGGTAGCGGGGCCGCTCTCCGCCACTCTGCACCATCCCCCATCCGAAGGTTGCGGTGCCAGGGTCCAAGCCGAGGACCCGCAGGCTCATCGCGTCAGCTCAGCAAAAAGCTCTGATGAGAGCTCAAAGTTTGCAGTAACTCGCTGGACATCATCCAACTCTTCGAGCGCATCAATCAGCTTCATATTCTTTCGGGCGTCATCGGCGTTGACGTCAATCGTGGATTTCGCCACGATGCTCGCCTCGGCAGACTTCACACTCACCCCAGCGCCTTCGAGTCCGGAGCGAACGCTCTCAAGTGCCGACGGGTCTGCGTACACAAAGACACTCCCGCCTGCCTCGTCAACATCGTCAGCACCAGCCTCAATTGCGGCCTCGCCGACCTTGGCAAAATCGCCGCTGCACTCAATGATGCCGCGCGCTTCGAACTGCCAAGCTACCGCCCCGCTGCTCGCGAGTGAACCGCCTGCCTTCGTGAAGAGACTGCGAACCTCAGATGCGGTGCGATTTCGATTGTCTGTTGCCGCCTCGACGAGGACCGCCACACCACCGGGGCCGTAGCCCTCATAGGTGATCTCCTCGTAGGCATCTGTCTGTCCAAGCCCAGACGCGCGTTCGATCGCACGCTTGATGTTGTCATTTGGCATGTTGAGGGAACGTCCCTTCTCAACGGCGAGGCGCAGTCGTGGATTGGAGGCTGCATCGGGTCCACCAATGCGTGCAGCGATGGTGATCTCGCGAGAGACCTTCGTAAACTGCGCAGCTCGCTTCGCGTCAGTCGCACCCTTGGCGCGCTTGATCGTTGACCATTTTGAGTGACCAGACATGCGCTGAGTATAGGCGAGGGGCTCAGCCCGCTCGCAACATCCGATAGTCGCGTCTCCCTTTGCGCAGGAGGAGCGATCCGTCGTTCAGGCGGCTGAAACTGCTCCCCAACGCGTTCGGATCGGCGGCGGCACCACCATTGACAGAGATACCCCCCTGCTCCACGAGTCGACGAGCTTCGCTCTTCGAGGCGGCGAAGCCGGCCGCGATCACCAGGTCAATCAGCGTGGCCTCGGCCGCAGAAGGGAGCGGTGCTGTCGGCAACTCCGCAGCAAGGGTGGCGAGTCCGCTCGCATCCAGTGCGCGTGGGTCGCTCCCGCGTCCTTCAGGGCCTCCAAAGAGCGTCTCAGCAACCTGGCGCGCACGCAACTCCTCACTCTCCCCATGAACCAGTGTCGTCACTGCCGTTGCGAGGCGTCGTTGCCCCGCGCGTCCTCCAGGGTTTTTCGCATGCTCTCGGAGAAGCGCGTGGATCGCTGCGCTGTCATCCAACGTGAGGCGCTGCAAGAGCTCCTCAAGCCCCTCGTCCGGCTGATCCATGAAAAACTGCCGGAATGCGAATGGGCTGGTGCGCGCTGCACTGAGCCAGACGGCCCCCTCTGCCGTCTTTCCGAACTTCTCGCCACTCTTCGCGAGCAGCAGCGGGTAGCAGAGGCCGAATGCGAGCGGAACCCCCTCGCGTCCGTCGCCATCCACGCGACGGATCAGTTCGCTCCCTGCGGTGATATTCCCCCACTGGTCGCTACCGCCCATCTGGAGCTCAACCCCATGGAGTTTGCGCAGCATCAAGAAGTCATAGCTCTGCAACAGCATGTAACTGAATTCCGTAAAGGAGAGGCCGCCCTCGAGCCGACTCTTGACGGAGTCTTTGGCGAGCATGTAACTGACCGTGAGGTGCTTCCCGGTGTCGCGAAGAAAGTCGATCATTCCAAGGCCACCGAGCCACTCAAGGTTGTCGAGTAGGAGGGCGCCTGTTGCGCCAGAGAAATCAAGGAGTCGAGCGAGCTGTGCGCCGATCGCGCTGCGATTCGAGTCGAGAGTGTCGCGATCAAGGAGGTTGCGCTCTGCCGAACGACCAGACGGGTCGCCAATCATCCCAGTCCCGCCACCAACCAGTGCAATTGGGCGACCGCCAGCAAGTTGCAGACGCCGCAGCGCAAGGACTCCCATCAAGTGCCCAACATGCAGTGAATCCGCGCTTGGGTCAAAGCCAATGTAGGCCGCGATTGCCGGACTTTTTACCAATCGTTCATCCAGTCCAGCGCTCACCTCGTGAATGAGTCCGCGCTCCGCGAAGTCGGCGAGCAGTTTGGAGCGATAAGAAGCGACCACGTCCCTATGCTACCTTCAGAGGGATGAGCATGGCTGGATCAAACCGCCCTGAAGGTGCCGGACGGGCTCGACGCCGTAACGGCGGCCTCGCCGTCCTACTCCCGCTCGCCCTTCTGGCCGTCAGCCTCTTCATTGCCACCATTGCCTATTTCGGCATCACCCGCGCCTACGATCGGGTCCTTGCCGACCTCCCCGATCCTCGCAATTTGGACTCCATCGTGCTCGGCGAGAACTCTGGCGTTTTTGACCGCACCGGGACCGTAAAGCTCGCCGACTTCGGCACCGATCTTCGCGAAACGATCCCCTTTCAAGCGATTCCCGCCCGCGTGATTGACACGACAACCGTGATTGAAGACAAGACGTTCTGGCAAAATTCGGGGTTTGACCCACTCGGGTTCATCGCCGCTGCGCTAGACACGCTCGGTGGTTCTGGGCGCGGAGGCTCCACGATCACCCAACAACTGGTGCGCGCGATCCTGCTCCCTGAAACAGCCTTCCAAGGAAGTGTTTACGAACGCAAGGTCAAGGAGATCATTCAAGCGATCCGCCTCACCAAAGATTTCCCGGAACGCGCAGGGAAGGAGCAGATCCTTACCGCCTACATGAATAACAACTATTACGGATCGCGCGCATACGGGATCCAAGCAGCAGCCGCGGAATACTTTGGAATCAGTGACCTCTCACTCCTCACCCTGGGCCAGGCGGCGATCCTTGCCGCAATCCCCCAAGCACCAAGCGAGTACGACCTGCGCAACGTGGCGGTCCGTAATTCGGATGGTGTCCTTGAGGTGCCTCTCGACGCACCTGTATCCCTTCGCCGAAATACTGTGCTGAACCTCTTGAGAGATGCACGGAACGATGGCATTCCGCTCGAAGATCCAACCGTGACGGATGAAGCGATTGATGCAGCGCTTACCGAGTCAATCACCTTGATTGAGCCGCCGCTTCGCAAGGTTCGTGCTCCGCACTTCATCAACATTGTGCGCGAGGCGGCGGCGGGCATTGTCTGCCCAGATGATCCGGCCGTTTGCACCAAGCTCGATACCGATGGCTACAAGATCACGACCACCCTTGACTGGAGCATGCAGCAGAGCGCTGACAAATGGGCGGCGGCCGTCCTCTCTGCGGATATCGTGGATTACAAGCCGTACCTGAGGAGCCTCGGGATCCCGAAGCCAACCGACTGGCTGAAGAAGATTCGAGGATCGAACATTCACAACGCAGCCATCGCAACCATGGACGCGCGCACGGGTGACATCCTCGCCTACACCGGCTCGGCGAACTACTACGCCGAATCCACGTCGCCAGCGTTCCAGCCTCAATACGACGTGCTGAAGGCCTATCGCCAGCCTGGCTCTGCGATCAAGCCAATTATCTATGCATACGCCCTTCAAGAGCGTGCGATCACGCCCGCCACCCTCTTCATGGATGTCCCAGTTGACTTTGGCGAAGGATGGACGCCAGGCGAATGGGACAACCTTGAGCGTGGCCCAGTACGCATGCGACACGCGCTGCAAGGTTCGTTAAACATTCCAGCAGTCAAGACGGCGCTCCGCGCTGGTGCAGATCGTATTTGGAACGACATGCGCAACGGGGTCTTCAAGTTCCTCGGGGACGACAACTATGCCGGTGCCTCGATCGCGATCGGTACCCTTGAATCCCGCTACGTTGATGTGCTCTCCGCCTATAGCGCACTGGCAAGCAAGGGTGACGCGGTGCCGCGGCGCTACGTGCTTCGAATCGAAGATCGCAACGGAGAGCTGATCTGGAAGGCTTCAAGCCCAGAGAGTGAGCGCCGCAGCGTGATGGAACCCGCAGTGGCAGAGATCATCACGGACATCATCGCCGCGAACACTGACCCATCGCAAAATCCTGTGTGGGCCTCGCGTCGTCTGATCGCTGACAATGGGAAGCGACGACCAGCAACGATGAAGACAGGGACAACGGATCAGGCGAAAGACCTCGCCGCCTTCGGCTACCTTGCGGCACCGTCGGACCCGAACGCGCAACACCTTGTCACAGGGGTGTGGACGGGTAACTCAGACGCCTCACCGACAACGGTCCTCTCACTCTCGGCGGCAGGCGGGCTCTGGCAGTCGTACTTCACGGAGATCTCCCGAAGCCTACCGATCGCTCAATTCCCAGAGCCAGAAGGCGTCGAAAAGATCGTCATCGATGCCCATACGGGAGAACTTCCCGGTCCGTGCACCACGATGACGATTGAGGAGTATTTCCTCCCGGGGACCGCTCCAGCCACCTCGTGCAGCAGCTACCGCACGCTGGCGATCGACCAGGCAACAGGACTCCTATGGGATAACGGATGTTCCGGACCGCAGATCAACAAGGAGTTTATGGATCTCAGCCTCCTCGAAAGCGAGTGGCCGACATGGCAAGCTGCAAACATTGAGTGGGCCGAGCGTGCGCGACAGGGAATCAACGTTGAAGGCGGCGCAAAGCTTGGGAAGACCACCTACTTCTACGAGTCATATTGGCGGCCACTCGGCAACACGTGGGGCGGTGAGATTGCCCCAACGCGCTCCTGCCTCTCCCCTTTTCCCCTCCCCTACAGCAGGGCGATCGTCACTCCATCCCGACCAGGCGCGTCAGCATCTCGCACCTCGCGCACCTCGGGCAACTCCCTCAGGCGCCGTCGCACCGCATCTCGCAAAGCGCCTGTACCCACACCATGAATGATCTCGAGACTTTCGCCACCGGCGAGAAGCACCGCGTCAATCCTGGACTCCATTGCAGCGAGGGCATCTTCAACCCGCGCACCACGCAGATCAAGCCGCGCTAAGACATCAGCTGAGGCCTGCGGTCGCACCACAGTTGCAGGGCGCGACGCAGTCTTACCGAGTCGCTCCGCGATCTCGCGCTCATCAACGGTGATGCGCATCCCGCCCAATGCAATGAGCACCCTCCCTCCGGTCATGCGCTCCACCACTTCGCCGCGCGCGCCACTCTGAAGTCGCACGCCATCACCTGCCTGTACGGCCTCAACTCCACGTTCCATTGGAGGACCATCACCAGCGGGATCCGTGCGAGATTTCAGCGCCTCCGTGAGGGCCGCCTCTGCATCACGCACGGCAGGCGTGAGGGCTCCGTCACTGAGCGCTGTGCGCAGTCGTTCAACATGTGCCAGAAGTTGCTCAGCTGACTCCAGCGCTTCGGCACTAGCGCGCTGACGAGCGTCACGCAACTCGTCTTCTGCCCTCTTCCGCATCGCAACGGCCTGTTGGAGTGAATCGTCCGCACGTTGCTGGAGCGCTTCAGCAACTCGCTGTGCCTCGCGTGCAGCCTCGCGAGCCGCTGAGGCGGCGGTGAGCGACGCGTCAAGGGCAGCTCCCTGATCGCTCCGCCGCGCTTGCCCTGCCTCAAGCAGGTGGGCGGGGAGGCCGAGGCGTTCGGCGATCGCAAAGGCCTGCGAGCCGCCGGGGGTGCCAACAACGAGCCGGTACGTCGGCCGTAGCGTTGCGAGATCAAATTCAACCGCGCCGTTGACAACCCCCTCCGTGACATGTGCGTACTGTTTCAGTTCCGCATAGTGACTCGTTGCCAAGAGTCGCGTCCCGCGACGTCGAAAGTCATCAATGATTGCCGCAGCTAGCGCCGCCCCTTCCGCGGGATCGGTGCCCGCTCCCGCTTCATCAAGAAGAATCAGATCGCCCGCCTCGGCGGCTCGATGGATTCGCAAGATCGAGGTCAAGTGTCCCGAGAAGGTTGAAAGGCTTTGCGCGATCGACTGGTCGTCACCGATATCTGCCCAGAGTCCGCCTGTCGGCGGGATTCCTGAGCCGGAATCGGCGGGGATTGGGAGTCCCGCGTGGTGCGCTGCGACAAGCAAGCCAACGGTTTTGAGTGCGACCGTCTTCCCACCTGTGTTCGGCCCAGTGATGAGGAGTACGCGCTGGCTGTCACTCAGTTCGAGGTCAATGGGAACCACCCCGCCGAGCAGCAGGGGATGTCGTGCACGGATAAGGATAAGGTAGTCATCATCTCGCGTTGCTGCAAAGTTCCAATCAGCCTCTGCCGCAACATCAGCCGTTGCTCGGGCAAGATCGATGTCGGCAAGGAGCTCAACCGTCTCACGGAGTGGTGCGGCATCTGCGCCGACCAGCGCGCTTAGGCTGGCGAGGATTCGCGCCTCCTCCCCCTGCACCGCCGCCTCAGCCTCACGGGCAGCGTTCCCAAGCTCAACGACTTCAAGCGGCTCGATCCAAATCGTTTGACCTGTCGCACTCGTATCGTGGACGATGCCTGGAACCTTCGACTTTGC
>CAXRAV010000071.1:0-2513 GCA_964228585.1 Candidatus Limnocylindrus sp.
TTGAGCAGTTCCGCGATTGAGCCTGGGGTGATGGCCGCAGGTCGCACCTCAGCGGTTGATCCAACAGTCACACCGAGGATCGGATCGTCACTGGTGCTCCCCGCATCGGCCGGCGTGGTTGCCGCCGCGGCGAGTTCAGCCATCTGGTCGCTCGGCAGGGTGACGCGCTCTTCGAAATCACCGTGCGTCATGATCGTTCGCCCATCGGCGTAGACCTCAACGCGCTCCTCCATGCCGTTCGACCATGATCGAGTCGCCGTGTAGAGGAGGCTGGCGCTCGGTGCAGGTTCCGAGGTGCACGCGCCCGCGAGGAGGAGGGCGACAAGTCCGAAGAGGAGCGACTTGCGTTTCACCTCCCCACTATAGTGACCAGGATGAACGAACGTGATCGGGCCGAACTCCGCCTCCTTGAACAGCAGCTTGAGCGCATGCGCGGCATGCTCGGCGCGTACTCGGGGCTCTTCTTCCGCCAGATCACCGTCTGGGGGGTGGTCTCACTCGTGCTCCTCGCCCTCTCCGGCCTCAGTGCTGGTGCGCCGATCGGATTCCTGCTTACCTTCATTGTGCCGTTCGCATTTCTTGAGGCGGGCTACACCTTCTATTACACCGTCTTCGCGCGGAGGCACGCCGAGTTCATTGAGAAGAGCATCAACGCGCGCTTCGGTCGCGCAGTGCTCCCTGCGCATCGACTTGAGGCCGCCTACTTCTATCCGCCAGATGCACCGAAGCTCTCCTTCCTCTCGTTCGCGCGACTCAGTGGGTATGGGAGCGTGATGACGATCGGCTACTCGGTGGCGGCACTCCTCCTCTGGGGAGCCGGCATGGAGGAGGGGCTTGCCCAGGTCGCGGCGGGGGGCCTAGACCCAGCGCTGATCTGGGCCGCTGTGGCCTGGACGCTCGGAGTAACTGCCTTCCTGCTGTGGCACTTCCTCGTCAAGCGTGACGAGAGGCGGCTCCTCGCGGAGCTCAAGGCTTCATACCCAGATGCGGTACGCTCTCGGAGCAGCGCGCGACGGTCGCGCTGAGTCCCACACCTTCGGCATAGCGCGGCGGTAGTCAGTGGAGGAGTTGGCAGCGTGACGAGCCCAAAGAGCGGCACGAACAGCACTGAAAACGTCACCCAACTCGACCGAGTCACGATTCGATTCGCCGGCGATTCTGGTGACGGCATGCAGTTGACCGGCAGCCAATTCACCGCCACCACCGCCCTCTTCGGCAACGACGTCTCTACGCTCCCTGACTACCCAGCAGAGATTCGCGCGCCGGCCGGTTCACTTCCTGGTGTCTCGGGCTTCCAGATCAGCTTCTCCTCGGGTGACATCCACACGCCAGGCGACCGACCAGACGTGCTGGTGGCGATGAACCCCGCCGCACTGAAGGTGAACCTTGGCGACCTGGTTCCGGGCGGCGGCATCATCGTCAACACAGATGCCTTCAACGACATCAACTTGAAGAAGGCGGGGTACGCGGCAGACCCGCTCCATGACGGCTCACTGAAGGGCTACAACCTCTTTGAGATCCCCATGTCCACCATGGTTGCGGGAGCATGTGAAGGGCTCGGACTCAGCAGCAAGCAGGTTGAACTGACCAAGAACTTCTTCGCCCTCGGCGTCATGTTCTGGCTCTACGAGCGCTCCATGGCGGCAACTGAGAAGTGGATCACCGAGAAGTTCGCAGGGAAAGATGCAATCGCTGAGGCGAACCGTCGCGCGCTGCATGCTGGCTATGCGTTCGGCGAGACGACAGAGATCTTCCACACGCACTATCGCGTACCTGCGGCGCACTTGAGGCCTGGAACATATCGAAACATCACCGGAAACGAAGCGACCGCGCTCGGGTTTGTGACGGCTGCGAAACTCGCCGAGCGCGACCTCTTCTTGGCGAGCTACCCGATCACCCCAGCGTCTGACATCCTCCATCAGCTCTCTGGCTACAAGCACCTGGGGATCAAGACGGTGCAGTCAGAGGATGAGATCGCGGCGATCGGTGCGGCAGTTGGCGCCGCATACGGCGGTGCAATGGGCATGACCACAACCTCTGGCCCGGGCATGGCGCTGAAGGCCGAGATGCTCGGTCTCGCGGTGATGGTGGAGCTTCCGCTCGTGGTGGTGGATGTGCAGCGCGCCGGTCCATCGACAGGAATGCCAACCAAGACCGAGCAGGGCGATCTGTTGATGAGCATGTTCGGCAGGAACTCGGACTCGCCAATCCCCGTGGTCGCGCCAGCAACTCCAGCGGAGTGCTTCACGATGGCCATTGAAGCGTGGCGCATTGCGCTCAAGCACATGACGCCCGTTGTCTATCTCAGTGACGCGTTCTTGGCGACGGGTGCCGAGCCGTGGAAGATCCCGCAGATCAGCGACATGCCTTCGATTGCCGTGCAGAACGCACCAGAGTCAACCGGGAGTTTCCGTCCGTACCAGCGCGACCCTGAGACGCTCGCGCGACCGTGGGCGGTCCCTGGCACCAAGGGTCTGGAGCATCGCATTGGCGGACTTGAGAAGTTGGACGAG
>CAXRAV010000072.1:0-3759 GCA_964228585.1 Candidatus Limnocylindrus sp.
TTCACCTCGCTCCAAACCTTTGCCCAGCGCCGACGCCACGAAAACGGTCGACCGCATGACGCGCAGATCTTCTCGGCACGCAGGCTCGGCGGGACGTGCCGAGACGCGTCGTGTGCTTCACGTGCACCTCGCTTATTCGCCACGGGGCGCCGGGAGTCCCTTGACGGCACGCGCATACGCGTCGAGCGTCCGCACTCTCGCCACTGCGTGATCAACGATCGGTTCTGGATAGTGCACACCGAGCGTGATGCCGGCCGCCGCCAGTGCCGCCGCGTGCGCCCACGGTGCGTGGATCGCAGGCGCGTTGAGTGCCGCAAGCTCAGGGATCCAGCGACGCACATATGCACCATCTGGATCGAAGTTCCCTGCTTGGGTGACGGGGTTGAAGATGCGGAAGTACGGCTGCGCATCGGTTCCACTCCCCGCCGACCACTGCCATCCGCCGTTGTTTGCCGCCACATCGCCGTCGACGAGATGCTGCAAGAAGTGCGCCTCCCCTTTTCTCCAGTCAACGAGGAGATCTTTCGTCAAGAACGACGCGGTGATCATGCGCGCGCGATTGTGCATGAAGCCTGTCTCGCGAAGTTGCCGCATGGCCGCGTCCACAATGGGGTACCCCGTGCGTCCGTCACGCCACGCGATGAACGTCTCTTCGCGCGCATCCCATTCGATCGCGTCATACGCGGGTTTCCATGAAGACCGTGCTGCATGCGGTGCATGCCAAAGCACCTGGGTGTAGAAGTCACGCCAGGCAATCTGGCTGACCCAGAGTCGCTCGCCAGAACGTTCCCCTTCGCGCTCGGGTGGAAGCGGGAGCAGTCGCGACACAAGCTCGCGCGGCGAGAGGAGTCCAAGATGCAGTGCCGCGGAGAGTCGACTCGTTCCCTCTTCATCGGCGAGCGTGTTTCTTCGTGCGGCATAGCCGTTCGCGCCGTTGCCGCGCGCGGCGGTAATCCATCGCTCTGCCGCGGCACGCGCAGCGCTTTCGCCTGGCGCGGGGAGGAGTGCGACCGTTGCTGTTGGCTGCGCCGCGCGCTCGATTGCGCTGCGATCAGGTTGCAGAGCTGAGGGAAGCGTCACTGATGGTGCCGCAGGTAGTTTTCCTGGAGCCTTGAGTGGCCGCTCGGCGCTCGAAGTGACGCGCTCAAGCCAGCGACGGAAGTACGGCGTGTACACCCCGTAGGCGGTCCCGCCACCAGTGAGCAGTTCGTCTGGCTCAACGACGGTAAGGCCACGCGTGGCGTGCACGCTGACCCCGCGTGGCGCCAACTGCTCCGCCACCGCACGATCACGCGCACGAGCGTACGGCGTGTGATCGCGCGTGAAAAAGAGTGCGATCTCGTTTGCAGCGGTGCCGCTCGCGGCGAGGTGCTCCACGAGTGCGGGGAGCGCGCTCGACCCAGGTCCCTGGACCTCCACGAGTGTGGAGCCGCGCTTCTCAAGTTCGCGCGACAGTTCGCGCAGGCTTTCACGTAGGAACCAGGTTCGATTTGCGCTTGCGCGACGACCTGCGAAGACGCCTGGCTCCCAGATGAAGATCGGCAGGAGCCTGCCGCCGGTTTCTTGTGCGTGGGCTGCGGCGACAATCAGCGAAGGATGATCGGCGAGACGAAGATCGCGACGCAGCCAGAGGATCGTGATGGGAGCACTCATCGTGCGGCGATCATCCCACGCTCAGCGCAGACTTGGCGGCTCGAGATCCTCGGGTGCATCGATGTCTGCGAGGGCGGCACCGAGTGGGTCGAGTCGGCTCACGATGCGGGAATCGAGCGGCGCGGCGCCGAGTGCCGCTGCAAGATCGCGAAGTCTAGGCAGCTGGCCGTTCTGCATTGCTTCGCGGAGTGCACCGAGCGCTGCGGCAAAGGGGAGTGGCTCTCCCTCCCGAAGGACCAAGCTCCCCTGCGCCGCAGCCATCAGCCCCAAGAGCATCGGCGGTGCGAATGGTGCGTCGGCGGCGAGGACGATCACGCGCGTAGCGTCGGTGTGATCGCGGAGTTGATCGCTTGCGAGCAGATCGGCGAGTGACGCCGCGGGTCCCGCATGCGGCACACGATCCGTCACCACACTTGCCGGATGAGGAAGCGATACATCACCAAGCACGTAGACCTCGGAGACAGCTGCGGCAAGCGTTGCGTACGCAGCATCAAGAACGCGTGCTCCTGCAAGCTCAGGACGACCTCGCAGATCAGCGAGCGCGGCTGGAATGAGCGCGTCGAGCTTCCCGCCAGGAAATCGGCGGCTTGCGCCGCCAGCAAGAAGGATGCCGATCGCGCTGGCTGGGGCTCTCACTGGTGCGCTCCCCGGCGCCATCACCGACCGCTATGCCGTTGCGTCAGCAGGGATGAGTTCTACGATCGCGTTGTAGTCGGGCACGTGACTGATCGGGTCTCGGTGCACGCCATCAATGAGCGGATTCGCTTCAGGAAAGTGCATCTGCACGCTCCCAGCGCGAATCGGTGCCACCTTGATGTGTGCCCGTACCTCGCCTGTCGCACTGCGCACACGCACGGCGGCGCCATCGACAAAACCGCGGGCGGCGGCATCGGCCGCGGAGATCAGGATGTCGCTACGCACCGCACCGTTGAGTGGATCCTTATCCTTCCAAACCATTGAATTGAACTGCTTGCCGCGACGCGTAGAGAGGTTCAGCTTCCCTGCTGGGAGCGTCGCTTCAATGGGGAGCACGGTTGCAAAGTGCGCCTTCCCATCGGACGTGGCAAACACTTGCCCCTCACAGAGTCGCTCGCCGCCCCACTGAATTGCATCGCCGCTCTCCTTCAACGTTTCAATCCCTGCATAGGAAGGGACGATGCGTGCAATCTCTTCCCGAATCTGTTGTGTGCCATTAGGGAATGCAACGAGATGCGCGCGAGCTGGATCTACCACTTGCGCCAACTGTGTGAAGACCTCCCACTCCGGTTGCGCCTCGCCAATGCGCGGTCCAGGGATCTCAGGGCTGAACGCCACACGACGCTCCGTGGTGGTCTCCGTTCCGCCGCCTGGAACTTCGTAACGCGTTGTTGCGGGGAGGAGCAAGACCGCCTCACCCGGATCGACGAGCATTTGGCTGCTGACCACAATGTCTTGGTGCACGCGGAGCGGCACCTTGGCGAGCGTGCGCGCAACCGCTTCTGGATCAGGCATCGTCTCCAAGAAATTCCCACCAACACTCCAGAGCACATCGATCTCGCCGCGCTCAGCGGCGTCGAGCTGCTGTGGCGCGGAGCGTCCGCTCTTCGGCGCGATCGGGAATCCATACGCTGCAGCAAGTGGTTCGGTGTAGCGCGACTCAATAGGGAGGCCGCCCGGAAGCGACGTCGCATACGCGCCCATCTCTGCGCCACCTTGCACGCCGCTATGCCCACGGATCGGCATCAGTCCGGCGCCAGGGCGGCCGATGTTGCCGCGCGCAAGTCCAAGGTTGACGATTGCGGCAACGTTCTCGCTGCCACATGCCTGCTGCGTGAGCCCCATTGACCAGATCAGGACCGCCGACTTCGCTCCTCCGTAGAGTGCGCAGAAGGTCTCAAGTTCCGCGCGCGACGCGCCTGACATGGCCAGGTATTCGTCGATGCTTCGCCCGGTGAGCGCCGCACGGAGTTCGCTCCATCCCGCACTCTTCTCGGTGATGAACTGCTGATCAAGTGCGCCGAGCTCTTCGAGCCTCAGTAGCGCGGCACTGATGAATGCGATATCGCCCCCTTGGGCGACCTGCACCCACGCGTCAGCCATCTTCGTGCCGAAGAGGAGCGAATCCGC
>CAXRAV010000073.1:0-8946 GCA_964228585.1 Candidatus Limnocylindrus sp.
CAAGATGTTCGCGTCTACCGCCATGCCGATGGAGAGGACAAACCCCGCGATCCCTGCGAGTGTCAGCGTCACCGGCACGATGCGGAAGAGCGCGAGCACAATCAGCATGTAGAAGATGAGTGCCATTGATGCAACTGCGCCAGCCAGCCGATAGTGGAAGAGCATGAAGAGGAAAACGAGCAGGATGCCAACCGCTCCCGCGAAGAGGGCCTGCCCCAGGAAGGCGGCCCCCAGCGTCGCCTTTACGTCGGTGACGCCGATCTCAGCGATTGGGACCGGGAGTGAACCGAATTTGAGAATGGTCACAAGGCTGTTCGCCTCCTCGAAGGCGAAGCCAGCGCCACCACCGCCACTGATCTGACCTTCCCCACCGGTGATCGCACTCTGGATGTAGGGGGCTGACACCACGGTCCCGTCAATGACGATCGCAAAGTACGAGCCAAGGTTGGCACCCGTGTACGTTGCAAAGAGATCGGCCCCTTCAGGCTTCAGTGTGAAGGCAACGACCCGTTGACCAACGTCATCCGTTGCAACGTTTGAGCTTGCTATTTGATCGCCCGAAAAGAGTGGCGTCAGCGTTGGATCGTCAAGCAGTGCACCTTGAGTAGGAACTGGCTTGGTTCCCTGAATAGGCTGGCCCGTCGCGATATCTACCGATCCGTAGGTTTCCGGAGGGAGCGGGACGAAGTCAAGTCGGCCGGTTGTGCCGAGCAGGGCACGGATAGCGTCAGGATCGCTGACACCAGGGAGCTCCACGATGATGCGGTCGCTCCCTTGTGTTTGCACCAGGGGCTCGGCAACGCCGGTTGAATTCACGCGGCGCTCGATGATGTCTCGAATGGTCGCGACGTCCGCTGGCGTAGCGACCACGTCGCCAACTGGCTGCACCTGATACTCAACGCGAAGTCCGCCGCGCAGGTCAAGGCCGAGCTTGGTCTCAATAAGGCGCGAACCTTCTGGGGCGCGGCTGTCTGGGAGGCGAAGGTTTGGGAGCAGGTCTATCGCCAGGGCGAGGAGACCGATCGCCAGGATCATGAAGGGCGTGTACTTGCGCATTTGACGAATCCTAGCAGGGGTGCCGATCAGCGTCGGTCTGCGGCAAGTGCGGCAACTACCGTTGACGCGAGGCGCTCGCCCACCCCAGGAACAGCCGCGATCTCTGCTTCGCTCGCGGCGGCAACTCCCGCGACCGAGCCGAAGCGCCGCAACAACGCCTTACGCCGCGTCGGACCGAGTCCAGGGATGCTGTCTAGCCGACTGGAGGTGGCAGCCCTGCTTCGAAGTGTGCGGTGATAGCCAATCGCGAAGCGGTGGGCCTCATCGCGCAATCGCTGCAAGAGGCGCAGTCCTGGGTCGGTAGCAGGAAGGAGGAGTGGGGTTGCTGACTCTGGAAACCAGATCTCCTCCCGCTCTTTCGCGAGCCCGATCAGCGGGATGGAAAGACCTGCAGACGCCATGACCGCTGCCGCTGCCGCTACCTGACCGCGACCCCCGTCAATCACCAAGAGGTCAGGAAGCGCCCAGGCTCGCGCCTCCGCCTCACCCGCCTTCTCAGAACCTCCGGAGGCACTTCGTGCAAAGCGACGCGTCAACGCTTCGCTGTGCGCAGCAAAGTCGTCCTGTCCTTGGACCCCTTTGATCTTGAAACGGCGATACTCCTTTGGCGCGAGACGACCGCCCTCAGCGACGGTGAGCGAAGCAACGGTGAAGGATCCTTGAATCGTCGAGACATCGGTGCACTCAATGCGCGCTGGAGGATTCGGAAGGTTGAGCGCCGTTGTCAGCGCCGCAAGTGCCGCTTCGGCACGTTCGCGATCTGCATCATCCTCCGCCTCGCTGCGGATCAGCGCTTCATGCGCATTTCGCTCCGCGAGGCGCAAGAGTCGAACCCGATCGCCGCGCAACGGCACGCGCAGTTCCACACGATCCTCACGGCGCGCCGCGAGGAAGGCAACGGTCTCAACATCGCTGATCTCAACCGCAGTGGCAATTGATGGCGGAATCTCGCCCGCACGCGCGTAATACTGGCTAACAAACGCAGTGAGCAGTTCCTCGTCACTCGCCCCCTTCCCATCGAGGCGGTGGACATCACGCCCAACAAGTGCCGAATCACGGACCTGGAAGCATGCGATCGCCGCACGCTCTCCAAGTCGCGCAATGCCAAGGATGTCTTCGTCAGGTCGCCCCGCCGGTGCAACGCGCTGGGCCTCAAAGCTCTCTTCGAGCGCGCTGATCGCATCACGCAGCCGAGCCGCATCTTCAAAGGCCTCGCGCTCACTCGCGCGCTCCATCTGACGTTGTAGCACCGTGACCGCCCCACGCGATCGACCGCCCAAGAAGAGTTCGAGCCCCTTGATCTCTGCCCCATATTCGGCCACGGTCACGTTTCCGAGACATGGGCCTTGACATCGCTTCAGATGAAAGAGGAGGCAAGGTCGTTCGAGCGCGCGCTGCTCTTCGGCGATGGAGATCTCACACGTTCGAAACTGAAAGAGGCGACGTGCCGCCTCCATCGCGGTACTCACTGCGCCAAATCCAGTGTACGGTCCAAAGTACCGGGATCCATCTCGAACGATTCGTCGGGTTCGCTCCACTCGCGGATACGGCCCAGGAGTGACGCGGATGTACGGATAACCACGATCGTCGCGCAGTCGTACGTTGTAACGCGGGAGGTGCTTACGAATGAGCGTTGCCTCAAGAAGAAGCGCCTCCTTCACGGAATCAGTGACCGTCCACTCAAGCGAAGCTACCTGATCGATTGCATCTCTGATGCGATGCGCCCCTGGTGTGGTGTTGGTGTGCCAGTAGCTACGGACGCGCTGGGTAAGGTGCGAAGCCTTCCCCACGTAGATAATCTTCCCGTCTGCATCCGAGAAGAGGTACACCCCAGGAGCGTCTGGGAGAACCCGCAGTGCGGCGGAGATTGCCTCGGGGATCATCGGGCCCTACGCATCTCCGCGACGTAGAGGCCGCGCTCGATGGGCGGCGCGTCGGTTCAAGATCCGCAGAACTTCATCGAGAGCTTCACGGAGTGCGATCGCAAGAGGCGGATCAACATAATCTGCGAGGCCATCTCCGGGGCCGAGTGCGGCTCGTGTCGCAACCGCGCTCTTTCGGAGCGCGTCACCGCTCGCATCCCGTAGGGCTGCCGCATGACGAACCAACGGCGCGAAACGGAGACGGAGCGGTTCGGTTGGGAGCGCGCTCATCACCTGATCAACGAGAACTGCGGCGTGGAGCCCCGCCTGGTCGAGCTGTGCATCCGCGTGCCGAGGGAGTTCTACCTCCGCCATCCCTACTCCAGCGACCTGATCGGCTCACCGCGGAGCGCAAGCGCAAGGTATCGCCCCGTGTGGCTCGCCTTCACCTTCGCGACCTGCTCAGGCGTCCCCTCGGCGATCAGTTCGCCACCACGATCACCACCATCGGGCCCGAGATCGATCACCCAATCGGCGGTCTTGATCACGTCAAGGTTGTGCTCGATCACGATGACGCTGTTTCCGCCATCAACAAGTCGGTGCAGCACCTCAAGGAGTCGTTCAACATCGGCGAAGTGCAGACCGGTGGTCGGCTCGTCCAGGATGTACGCGGTGCGGCCTGTTGAGCGACGTGCAAGTTCGGTCGCAAGCTTGATGCGCTGTGCCTCCCCGCCCGAGAGCGTCGTTGCGGGCTGACCGAGCCGTAGATAGCCGAGGCCCACCTCGCTAAGCGTCTTCAGGCGATTCCGGATCGCAGGGATCGCATCGAATCGCTCAAGTGCATCGGCAACTTGCAGCTCGAGCACATCGGCGATCGTCATCCCCTTCCAGGTGACATCGAGCGCCTCGCGGTTGTATCGCTTCCCACGACACGTCTCACATGGGACATACACATCCGGAAGGAACTGCATCTCAATCTGCAAGATCCCGTCTCCCGCACAGGTCTCACAGCGCCCGCCCTTGACGTTGAACGAAAAGCGTCCCGCAGAGTAGCCGCGGAGTCGCGCCTCTTGCGTGGCGGCAAAGAGTTCGCGGATCGGCGTGAAGAGGCCCACATACGTTGCAGGATTTGAGCGTGGCGTACGGCCAATCGGACTCTGATCAATCTCGATCGCCTTATCGATCTGGTCGAGTCCAGTCACACGTTCGTGTGCACCAGGCCGCTCCTTGGCGCCGTGAAGCTTGCGCGCAATCGCCTTCTGCAAGATGTCCGTCACGAGCGTGCTCTTACCGCTCCCAGAGACTCCAGTGACGGCGATAAAGCGACCGAGAGGGAACTCCACATCGAGCCCCTTTAGATTGTGCTCACGCGCCCCCTTCACCACGATGCTCTTCCCACTCCCCTTCCTTCGCGTCTTGGGGATCTTCACGGCACGATCTCCACGGATGAAGGCACCGGTGATTGACTCCTTTGCGTCGGTAAGCGCCTTCAGGGTGCCGTTCACCACCACCTTCCCGCCAAGCTCGCCGGCGCCTGGGCCAATGTCCACGATCCAGTCAGCGGTACGGATCGTCTCTTCATCATGCTCAACCACCAGTACCGTGTTCCCAAGGTCGCGGAGGCGCAGGAGCGTCGCAATGAGACGCGCGTTGTCGCGTTGATGCAGTCCAATCGATGGCTCGTCAAGGATGTAGAGGACACCGACAAGGCGTGAGCCGATCTGCGTGGCGAGGCGGATGCGCTGCGCTTCGCCGCCCGAAAGCGTGGTGGCGGTGCGATCCACGGTGAGGTAGTCCAGTCCAACATCTACGAGGAAGCCTGCCCGTTCGGCAATCTCTTTGACGATCGCTTTCGCGATCGTTCGCTCGCGCTCGCCGAGAAGTGGCGTGAGGGTGTTGATCCAGGTGGTGAGCTCGCCGATCGGCATCGCCGCAACCTCTGCGATGTTCTTCTCGGCAACGCGCACCGCAAGCATGTCAGGCTTGAGGCGGCGGCCCTTGCACTCAGGGCAGGGGCGGCTGACCATGTAGCGCTCAATCTCTACGCGCACGAGCTCGGAGTCCGTTTCGCGGTGGCGGCGCTCAAGGTTGGCGATGATCCCCTCGAATGCCGCCTTGTACGTGTTCCGATAGCTTGCGTTCTCATAGGTGACCGTGAAGCGGTCCTCACGCTCCGCATTGAGGAGATACTCCAGCGCGGCGGCGGGGAGCTCGCCGATCGGCGTCTTCGGGTTCCACCTCTTCGCCTTCATCGCCGCGGTAACCACCTTCAAGTACCAGCTCCCCTCTGGAGAGCGCGACCACGGCACAAGCCCCCCTTCAAGGACCGACTTCTCCGGATCAATCACGCGCTCCGGATCTACCTCAAGGCGGAAGCCGAGTCCTGTGCACTCGGGGCATGCGCCGTGCGGAGAATTGAAGCTGAAAGAGCGCGGCTCGAGGTCGTCCATCACCGTTCCGTCATATGGACAGCCGAGCTTTTCGCTGAAGAGTCGCTCTTCGAACGTTGGCTTAGAGCCCTCCGCAGCGGCGGAGGAGATGATCACGAGGCCTTCGCCGAGTTTGAGCGCCGTCTCGACAGAATCGGAGAGTCGGCTGCGATCTTCCGGCGGAAGTGGCTTCCCCTTCTCATCGAGGGGCCGTCGCACGATGAAGCGATCGACCACCACCTCGATGCTGTGTCGCTTCTTCTTGTCGAGTTTTGGCGCGTCGTCCAGGTCGTACAGCGTTCCGTTGACACGGACGCGACTGAAGCCCGCCTTCCGCGCGGCATGGAAGAAGGTCTCCCCCTCACCCTTCCGGTCGCGAAGCACGGGGCCGAGCACGAGAAGACGTGTCCCGTCAGGGAGTTGCAGGATCTCATCAACAATGTGATCAAGGGAGACTCGGCTGATGGGGCGATCACACTTCGGACAGTGTGGCGTGCCAGCACGCGCATAGAGAAGTCGGAGGTGATCCCAAATCTCGGTGATCGTCCCTACCGTTGAACGCGGGTTGCGCGAGGAGCCCTTCTGGTCAATGGAAATGGCAGGCGAGAGGCCATCAATGAGATCTACATCTGGCTTCTCCATCTGGCCAAGGAATTGCCGCGCATACGCCGAGAGGCTCTCCACATAGCGGCGCTGCCCTTCGGCGTAGATCGTGTCAAAGGCGAGGCTCGACTTGCCGGATCCAGAGATTCCTGTCACCACCACAAGACGGTCGCGGGGAATCTCAAGGTCGATCCCCTTCAAGTTGTGCTCACGTGCGCCACGGATCACGATCTTCTCTTGTGCCACTTCAGCCCCTTCTGCGCGGACGTTCGCCACGGCGCTTGATCACATTCGGCGTCACGCTAGGATCCCAGGTTCGTCGCCGTGAGAGTACCGAATCGGTGCCGCTCGGCTGCTCTGGAGTTACTGCTACCTCATCAGACGCCTCATGCTCATCACGGAGACCGGGGAGCCAGTCCCCGGCGGTGTCGAGGGCTGGCGCAACCACGGTGCGTGCTGTCCCACTCGTGACACGCCGTGGCATCAAATCCCTC
Organism: Candidatus Limnocylindrus sp.; assembly: GCA_964228585.1. GTDB lineage: Bacteria > Chloroflexota > Limnocylindria > Limnocylindrales > Limnocylindraceae > Limnocylindrus. The sequence goes on from CAXRAV010000073.1 coordinate 6,445, forward strand.
CCTCGTGGCTCGGCTGCGTCATCAGCAGCACGTTCGGCGAGCCGCGCGATCCTTACCGCAGCGTTCTCTTCGAGGACTCCTTGACGAAGGCTGCGTAGTTCGTCGCGAATTGATGCTGCACGCTCAAACTCAAGCTCTTTTGCAGCGAGTCGCATCTGCGCCTCAAGCTGCTTGACCATCTTCTCGATTTCACTTCGTCCAATCTCACTGAGCGCTCCACCCTTCCCGCCAGCGTACGAATCAGCCTTCTCGGCAACACTGCGCAGACGGTCGTTCAAGTCCCGAATCGGCTTACTGATTGTGGTCGCGGTGATGCCGTGAGCGGCATTCCAACGCTCCTGGATGCCTCGGCGCCGATCCGTCTCTGAGATCGCAATGCGCATCGACTCTGTCATCTTGTCCGCGTAAAAGACCACCTCGCCGCCAATGTTTCGTGCCGCTCGCCCAACAGTCTGGATGAGCGCCCAGGCGCTGCGGAGGAATCCCTCCTTATCCGCGTCCAAAATCGCCACCAGGGTCACCTCCGGAAGGTCGATCCCTTCGCGAAGCAGATTGATTCCCACGATCACATCGAAGACGCCGAGTCGTAGATCTCGCAGGATCTCTACGCGTTCCAACGTGTCAATCTCGCTATGCAGGTAGCGAACGCGGACGCCGGCCTCCTCCAGGTACGCTGCGAGCTCTTCCGCCATTCGCTTGGTCAGCGTGGTGATGATCACGCGTTCGCGACGTGCGATCCGCTCCTGGACCCGCCTCATCAAATCGTCAATCTGTCCAACAGTTGGCACAACGGTGATCTTCGGATCAACCACACCTGTTGGGCGGATGAGCTGTTCCACCACGCGCTCCTGCTTGGTCATCTCGTAGCTTCCAGGAGTGGCAGAGACGTAGATCGCTTGGCGCACGCTCCCCTCAAACTCCTCGAATGTGAGCGGGCGATTGTCGAGCGCGCTCGGGAGGCGGAAGCCAAAGTCCACGAGGATCTCCTTCCGCGAGCGATCGTTCTTATACATGCCAACCACCTGCGGAATGCTCATGTGGCTCTCATCAACTACCAGAAGCCAATCAGCTGGGAAGTAGTCCAGCAGGGTCCATGGACGCGACCCAGGCTCACGGCGCGAGAGGTGGCGAGAGTAGTTCTCAATCCCAGAGCAGTACCCCACCTCGCGCATCATTTCAAGGTCAAAGGTGGTTCGCTGTCGGAGACGTGCCGCCTCGAGAATCTTCCCGGTGGCCTCCAGCTCTCCGCAGCGCGACTCCATCTCCTTCTCAATGTCGCGAATCGCTTCAGCGAGTTTCTCCGTTGGGGTCACATAGTGCGTTGCGGGGTAGATCACCATCTCGTTCCGCTCGGCGAGGATCTCACCCGTGAGCGGGTCCACCTCTGCAATACGCTCTACTTCATCACCGAAAAACTCAACGCGGAGAATCGTCTCTTCTCCCGCAGGCTGCACCTCAATGGTGTCTCCACGAACGCGGAACTTCGCGCGGCCGAGAGTGGCGTCATTCCGTTGATACTGCAAGTCAACCAGGTGACGCAGGATGGCATCGCGGCGGTACTTCCCCGCTTTGCGCACACGCAAGACTGTTGCCCCGTAGTCAACCGGTGCGCCGAGGCCGTAGATGCAACTTACGGAGGCCACAATGATCGTGTCGCGCCGCTCAAAGAGCGCCTTCGTTGCCGCATGACGCAACTGGTCGATCTCCTCATTGCGACTTGAATCCTTCTCAATGTACGTATCGGAGCGTGGCAGATATGCCTCTGGCTGGTAGTAGTCAAAGTAGGAGACGAAATACTCCACGGCGTTCTCCGGAAAGAACTCCTTGATCTCGGAATAGAGCTGTGCCGCAAGTGTCTTGTTGTGCGCAAGAATCAGCGTTGGCCGCTGCACCTGCTGGATCACGTTCGCGATCGTGAACGTTTTCCCAGTCCCAGTTGCCCCGAGGAGCACCTGATGATGGAGCCCGGCCCGGAGGCCCTCAACAAGGCCCTCGATCGCTTTCGGTTGGTCTCCGGTTGGCTGAAAGTCTGAGCGCAGCGCGAACGCCGCACCGAGTGCGGGGGTGTGATCAGTCGGTTGGATTGGGGTTCCTTTCACCTGTTGAGCATAGAAGGCGGAGTGCATCCGCTGCCGCAGCGGCACCCTCTGCGACACCGTGCTGAGCGTCGATCGGGAGTGCCCCGGCTGCGCGCAGCCGTCTGCCGAGACCCGCTTGAGCCCTCTCACGCCGCGCGAAATCTTCCGCGCTCACTCCGCGGTCCAGCAGTCTCACCTGACGGATCTCACGCGGCGCGTCGATGAGGAGGAGGCCATCCAGTGTTTCAACAAGGCCAGAGTCGAGCAGCGCAATCGCTTCAACCAGGAGTAGTGCCGCGCCATTCGCCTCCCCCGCTGCACGTGCCGCGCTGATCGCCTCCCGGGCGATGGGCCACTGCAGCTGCTCAAGCGCCGCGAGAGTCTCTGGTCGCTCGAACGCGGCACGCGAGAGTCGAACGCTGTC
>CAXRAV010000074.1:0-2496 GCA_964228585.1 Candidatus Limnocylindrus sp.
TCACGCGTCTAACCAACCACCGTGTATCGGTCACATACGCGCGTGCGTCGGGTATCCTGACCGCGTGAACGACGCGCAGCTCAATCCGTGCCCATGGCTTCTCGACGACGCGGGGAGCATTCAGCCCGACCGACCCCGCCGACTCAGTCGCTGCGGAGCGGACGCCGCTCGGCCAGACCTCTCCCATAAAACTCGTGAAGGCCGCTGTCTTGTTGGCGCTGAGTGCGAGATTCGCGCGGCCAGAGAGGCGGCACTCGGTTCACTTGCGGCCACCATCGCACCGCAGCAGCCGATCGGTGACCCGTCGCTGCTGAGCGACGGGGAGGTCGTGCAGCCAGCACCTCGCCGGCCATGGGCGCGTCTCATCGCGGTCGCCGTCCTCGCTGCGCTGCTCATCGTTGGTGGAGGACCAGTGATCAGTGCGATCAGCCCAGTTATGCAGTCGCTGATCGGAAGCGCCGAGAGCGAGACTCCTTCGCCGACCAGTGAGCCATCAGCCAGCGCCGCCCCAACCGAAAGCCCACTCTCAACCGCAACGCCGCCCGCCACACCTTCAACGGCCCCAACACCAACCCCCGCGCCGACGGTCAGCCCATCGCCAACCTCTGGATCCGGGGCGACATATGTTGTCCAGAAGGGTGATGGGCTCTATTCGATCGCATGTTCGCTCTCTATAGGCTGCGGCGATTGGAAGGTGCTCGCCGATCTCAACAACATTCCGGGCCCCGATTACGTGATCAAGCCGGGTCAGGTGCTGAAGCTCCCTTGAGGCCGAGGGCGGGGGCCTATGGTAGGCTCGCCGAACGCGATCGCGTGGTTACCCCACCTGCTCTGCATGCGTGGTGTCGCCTCGTGAACGCGAATAATTTTTGAAGGAGTACCAATACACGTGACTGAAAATCAGGAGAACACGTCCCTCAACGAGACCGCAGCCGAGGGCAGCGAGGCGGTTGTACGAAAGGCGAAGGCGCCAGCAAAGCGGAAGAGCGTCAAGGTACAGGCCCCCGATGAGGGCGGCGAGGCACAGAGCGCCACGCAAGAGAGCAACACCTCAGTGGCGGAGACGCGAGAAGCTTCAGCGCCCACTGCAGTGCCGGCACCAGCCGCGCGTGTCTGGACTGGCCCAGAGCCAACCACCATGGAGGAGCTGCTCGCGTTCGCGGGCGCGCCGATCAAGAACCTGAAGTCGGGCGACGTGCTCGACGGGATCGTGGTGCGCGTTGATCCCGATGAAGTGCTCGTTGACATTGGCGGCAAGAGCGAAGGCGTGGTCTCAAGCCGTGAACTTCATGGTCGAAACGGCGAAGAGGGTCCGGCCCTGAACGTCGGCGACACGGTGCTCGTCTACGTCATGCAGCCGGAATCAGAAGACGGACATGTGGTCCTCTCCATTCGACGCGCCGGTCTCGAGCGCAAGTGGCGCACGATGCAGGAGCAGCTCGACGCGGGCACCATCATTGAAGCGACCGTCATCGATCACAACAAGGGCGGACTCATCGTCGATTGCGGCATTCGCGGATTTGTGCCGATCAGCCAGATCGTGGACTTCCCACGTCGACCGGCTGGTGACGCACCGCGCGATGCGATCCAAGAGATCGCGGAGAAGCTACAGCCGTATGTGGGCCGCAAGCTGCGGATGAAGATCCTCGAGGTCAACCGAAAGGGGAACCGACTGATCCTCTCCGAGAAGGTTGCGCATTATGAGGAGCGACGCGAGAAGCGTGACGAGCTCTTCAGTACACTTTCTGTCGGTCAGAAGGTGAGCGGCAGCGTTCGCTCAATCGCACCGTTCGGCCTCTTCATTGATCTCGGCGGGATTGACGGCCTCATTCATAAGAGCGAGATCAGCTGGTCAAAGGTTGCGAACCCTGAGGCTGACTACAAGGTGGGCGATCCGATCGATGCCGAAGTGATCGACATCAATACGGAGCGTGGACGTATCAGCCTCTCCATTCGGAAGCTGCAGCCAGATCCGTGGCACGCAGCGATCGCGGATATCAAGATCGGCGATTTCGTTGAGGGGACGATCACCAAGCTCGTCAACTTCGGCGCGTTCGTACGCGTTCGAGACGGCCTTGAGGGTCTCATTCACATCAGCGAGCTTTCGCATAATCGAGTGCTCCATCCCGGCGACGTGGTGAAGGACGAGCAGACGCTCAAGTTGAAGGTGATCAGCCTCGACTCCGAGCGACACCGACTCGGCCTCAGCCTCAAGCAGGCGGAGGAGACGCCGGTGCGCGAAACCCCAGCCGAGCAGCCGAAGAAGGAGACGCGACGAGCGCGACCTGAGCGCGGCTTCTCTATGGAGGGCGCGATCCAGGAGCCAGAGGGGGGTCTCGACCTCACACTCGCTGCCGCCTTTGCTGGCATCCGCGACAAAATGGCTGAGAGCGGTTCTGACGCTGGAGAGGCACCTGTCGCCGAAGCTCCAACTGCGGACGCCCCGGGTGAGACACCCACCGCAGCACCCGCTGAGGCAGCACCGACCGAAGAGAA
>CAXRAV010000075.1:0-2139 GCA_964228585.1 Candidatus Limnocylindrus sp.
CATCCCACGCGGCGAATACCCCGCAGTGAAAGAGCGACTCGCCACGCAACTTGTCGCTGCTCCACCGAGCACGCTCGGCGCACACGCCGGCCGCGCCGGCCCACTCAGCACCAAGGACGGCGTGAAGTTCTTTACCGCGGATGACAGCTGGCTCCTCGTTCGATTCAGCGGCACCGAGCCACTCGTGCGTGTCTACGCCGAAGCAACGAGCGCTGCGCTACGCGACGAGCTGCTCACGATTGGCGAGAAGCTCGCGCGCGGCTAGCGCGCCCAGTCCCAACCGAGCAGCGCTAGGTGCGCCGCATCCAGGTGGATTTCGAGTGGCCTCCCATCTGCGAGCGCACCGCGAAGCCGCCAGGCGAGCCGACGTGGGGTATCTCGCAGCTCTTCATCGCCAGCGAGTGCACCCACGTGTACCCAGCCGAGTCGCGGTACGCCCGAAAGCGACGACCCCACGGGAAGGAGCGCGAGTGCAGCAACTTTCGCCTCTGCCACGCTGCGAAGTGCGCCACCATCTGACGCAAGCACGCTCTCTTCGATCGCAATGCCAACGAGTGCGCCAGACGCGGACATGATCACACGCGTGCCGTCGCCAGGAACGGAGATCCCGTTCACCGCTCGCTCCCACTGCACCACACGTCGCTCCGCCACGCTGCTGATGATCGGCGTTCCACGCGGAAGAGTGAGGCGAAGGGAAGCTAGGTGGAGGAGTGCGCGACTGCGGAGCGCGGCACTGCTGAGTACCGTGCCACCGAGCGGAACATCGGCGCGCGCCAAGAGTCGCAGCGCACCTCCTAGTGTGCTTTGCAGCGTAAGAAGTGCAACGCCGCTTGTGTTGACGAGGCGCTGCTCGATCCGCTCCTCTCCGGACTCCAGCGTGATCAGATCGCCGGGCTCTGCACGGAGGCCCGCAGTGCTGAGTGGCTCAAGGAGCGCAGCCGCAACGCTGGAGATTGGCGGAAGGTTCGCGGCGGCATCACGAGCGGGCACAACATACGTGCGATCGGGCGCGAGTGCACTACTCGGCGCGGCGCAGGCGGCGGCGATGAGAAGCGGAAGGAGCGCGGCGGCGCGTCGGATGCATGGCGAACTAGACACTTCTCGGTACCCCCGGCTGTGAGGCGGGAGGTGTTGGTCGCAGGTTGTAGCTCCCCCACCACTCGGGGAGGAGATCGGCGGCGGAGTATCCACTGAGGAGCGCCGCGTCGAAGGCGGCGCCACTCGTTGCGCCACGACGCAGCGCGTGCCAGAAGGCGGTCTCAAAGCGCACGATCGCGCGCACCCAGGCAACGCCGCTGTAGCCGACATAGAAGCTACGCGGACCAGCGACTCCCGGCCCGCTCTTCTGCATCGCGATCCCAAGCGCGGCGGGGAGCTTTGAGATGCGTTCGCCGTTGTAGCAGGTGGAGATGAAGGCGAGAGTCAGCGGCGCAATGCCGGTGCGAACCTGAGTGATCTGCGGCGCGATCACCGTTGGTGCGTTCTCGCAACGACCCGCATCAACGCGAAATCCTGATGAGCGCCGCTTGGCGACAGCATCGTAGTAGTGATCGCCATGTGAGTGCACATAGAGCGCACCCGCGGGTGCGATGCCGCGAAGTGCAACCTCCTGCGTGAACCCCGGCCCGACGCTGCTTGCGACCGTCCAGCCGAGGCGTTCGAGCGCCGCGGATGCGGCTGCGGCGAGTCGATCTGGTGCGGTGGAGGTGAACCAGACACACGGCTGATTGAACGCGGTGCGATTGGCGAAGACGGTGGCGGTCGGTGGTGCGGCGGATGCGACGCCTGCAACAGCGGCAGCGAGGAGTAACCCAGTGAGCATGTCGTCCTCCAGGTGCGGGAGGCGAGAGATGCGGGTGCGAGTCAGCGGGAGGGAGAGGATGCCACGCCGCCCGTATCGCGCACGGATCGCGTTCGGCAGGCTTGACGGAAGACTGCTAGCCTCCTGCCATCAACGCCGCGTGGACGCGAAGCTGGTGAGAATCCAGCACTGTCCCGCAACGGTAATTGGGAGTGGCTCCGCAAGAGGCTCCCATCAGTCCGGTCGCCGGACACGCGGCATAGGAAGGCTATTCGCCCTCGAGGCAAGGGAGGAAGCATGACTGCTTTCGCACGCGCGCACCGTTTCGTTTCGTTCGC
>CAXRAV010000076.1:0-5181 GCA_964228585.1 Candidatus Limnocylindrus sp.
GGGAGGATCACGCCGCAGTTCATCAGCGCCGCCTCCATGATCAGACAGGCGGGGAGCTTTCCTTCGGCTTGCAGTCGCTCAAGTCGGCGCTCGAGTGCTGGGGCGTCATTGAATGGCACTGCAACGGTCATCTGCGTGACGACATCTGGGATCCCCTTGCCGTACGGAATTGATGGATAGTCTTCGCGGTCACCCATGTCATAGACGTTGAGCCCGATGTCAACCATCACATAGTCGTGGTGACCGTGATAACTCCCAAAGATCTTCATGACGCCGTCGCGCTTGGTGAGCGCGCGTGCGATCCGGATCGCATCCATCGTTGCCTCTGAACCCGAGTTGACGAAGCGCCAGCGCGGAAGCTTCCATCGCGCCGCGAGTAGCTCGGCGACGATGTAGGCATCCTCTGTTGGGGCAGAGAAGTGTGTCCCGAGTCGCATGCGGCGCTCCACCGCTTCGGTGATGATTGGATGCGCGTGGCCCTGCACCATGCTGCCAACGCCGTTGTGGACGTCAAGGTACTGGTGGCCGTCGACATCCCAGATGTACTGGCCGAGTCCGCGCTCGAGATAGATGGGGTAGGGGGCGCGGCGCTGATAACTGGATGGGACTCCACCGACGAGCGTCTTCTCCGCTCGGGCGTAGGCGGCTCCAGAAGCCTGGGTGCGCGCGTCGAGTCGAGCGGATTCGGCTGCGGTCAGCGCGGCAATACGAGCGGGATCAATCTGAACGGTTGGACCAGCCGGGGGCAGGTCGCGGTGGGGAACTGCCGGGCTGGTTGGCGCGAGCATCTTGAGCGGTTCGATAGCCATACATCACACCCTTTTGCTGCGGAATCCGCACCGCAGACTTGCTAGGCGCTGATATTAGCAGGAATATGCCCATATCGGTGCGGATATCGTAGATTGAGCACGTTTCCCTCGTGGACAAGGGGTCCGCTTGGCTCCGGGGACGCCCCCGCGCGAAGCGCCCCCTCAATGTGCTCCTACCCCGATAATCAACCCATGAACCTCGCACGCAGGCTCCTCCTCTGGGCGTCAACCAACGCGTGGTTGCGAGAGCGCGCGATGCGCACTCGGTTCGTGCGCCTCTCCGTGCGCAAGTTCATGCCTGGTGAGCAGATCGACGATGCGATCGAAGCCGCCGTCAGGCTGCAGCCAAACGGCGTCAACGCGATCTTCACCAAACTCGGTGAGAACCTCGCGGAGCTCACCGAGGCGGAGCAGGTCTATACGCACTATCTGAAAGTGCTTGAGCGCATCAGGGAGACTGGGATCAGCGGGGAGATCTCAATCAAGCCGACACAGCTCGGCTACGACCAGGATCGCGAGATCTGCTTCGACTACTGCATGAAGATCATGAAGGCGTGCGAGGCGCAGGGAACACTCTTCTGGATTGACATGGAGGGTTCTCTGTACACACAGGGAACCATTGATCTCTTCACGCGACTGCGTGCGCACTCGGAGAGCGTTGGCATCGCGATCCAGGCGTATCTCCACCGCACCGACGCCGACCTCGAAGCGCTCGCTGCGCTCGGCTCCAAGATCAGGATGGTGAAGGGGGCCTATCTAGAACCGGCAGACGTCGCCTTTCCGGATAAGTCCACTGTCAACGAACAATTCGTCAAGAACTGCATGCGTCTCCTGCGTCCCGACGCGGATCGTCCTGGTGCCCTGCTGCACATCGCCACGCACGATACAAACATCCAAGATCGACTCTTGGCACACGTCGCGGAGCATGGGATTGAGAAGCGTCGCTACGAGTTTGCGATGCTTTACGGGATCAACAGCCAGCGCCAACTTCACCTCGCAGCGCGGGGCGAACGTGTCCGATGCCTTGTGGCATACGGGGAGTACTGGTTCCCTTGGTACATGCGTCGTCTCGCCGAACGCCCCGCAAACATCGGCTTTGTCCTTCGCAACGCGCTGAAACGCTGACCGCGGCGCCGTACCAGACCGTTCTGGGCGAGGCTGCCCGTGCACGACCGCTCGCGTGCGGTCAGAGCGTCTTCGTCACCTTGGTCAAGCCGGCTGGTGTATCCGGGTTCAGTCCGCGCCCCGTTGCCACCGCTTCGATGATGGTGAGACCGGCGATCGCGGTGACTGGGGTGCAGAGCGGACCAGTCGGTCCCGGAGGGAGCGCGAGCTCTTCGCCTGGTCCCAGACCGCGGCTGCCCGCGTCGCTCGCGTGGATTACAAGGAGCGGCGCACCGACTCCGCGAAGCCGTTCAATGCTGCCCGCAACACTCGCCTCTGTCTTGGGATCCGTTGAGAGTACGATCGCGGGCACGTCGGCGTGCGCAGACGCGATCGGGCCGTGGAACAGGTCCGCCGCTGAGTAGCCATCCGAGAACATCCCAGTTGTCTCACGAAGTTTCAACGCCAGCTCAAGCGCGTTGGGATACTCAAACCCTCGCCCAATGACGAACGCGCGACTGCTGCGCAAGAGTGCGGCGTAGAGCGGCGCATCCGAACCCTTGGCAAGCCATGCTGTTGCCGCGCCGAGCGCGGTCTGCATCCGCTCAGGGAGCGCGTCGATCCCGTTCGACCATGTTGCATCGCGCCCCGCACGTTGCGCTGCCGCCGCCGCAATCAGGGCGACACTGACGAGCTCGGCGATAAACGTCTTGGTCGCAGCCACGGCGCGTTCTGGTCCCGCGTCAAGATAGACGCTGCTCTCGGCCGCGGCAGCGAGTGGTGAAGCCAAGTCGTTTGTCAGCGCCACGCTATAGGCACCGCGCCGGCGCGCAGATTCAACAAGGGCAATCATGTCTGGGCCCGCACCAGATTGGCTGAAGGCGAGCAGCGCACTTGCGGGCGACGCACTCTCCACCCCGTATTGCGTCAGCAAGCTGGCAGCGGCGAGGGCGACCGGGACTCCGAGCGCGTGCTCCAGCAGGTAGCGCGCATAGATCGCCGCGTGGTCGCTGGTCCCCCGGCCCGCTACCACCACGACGCTTGGGCGTCGCTCCGCCAACCGTGCGCCAATCGATTCGTAGCGGGCACGATTTGCAATCAGTCGCGACGCAACCTGGACAGACTCAGCGATCTCGCTTCGCATGATTGCCCCGTTTCCAGTCCCGCTGGACATCCGCCCTCCTGGTCTCGGCGATCAATCCCACCGTTCATTGCGAGGCTACCACCCTCCTCCAGCCACTTGGTTGTGCGTGGCCCGGGAACCCCGATGCGAGCGGCCGCGTTAGGGTAGGGACGGCGCTTGCCGCAGTAGTCGCCACACGGCGAAGGAAAGGGGTATCTCGACATGCGCAACCGACTCCTCAGCGCCCTGCTGCTCGCAGGCCTCCTCGGGATCTTCGTGCCAGCCTCTTCCGCATACGCCACCTCGGACGACCCGTGCGCGCCGGCTGAAGATGGCAGCGTCCCAGAGATGTGCCAGGGGGGCGTTGCCTTTCCTGAGATGGGCAACGGCTACTTCTTCTCCGCAGGGTTCACGCAGCTTGTCACGGGCGATGATCTCTCCCGTGCGCTCTTCAACGTCGAGCGCGGCAGCATTGAGTTTTCTAACGGAAGCCTGAGCGCCACCGTTGGCTGCAATAACGTGTTTGGGTCGGCTGAGTTGACCCTGGGAGATCCGAGCACGATCACCCTTCAGGGACCACTCGCGTCAACAAAGATGTTCTGCGAGGGCCTGATGGAGGCTGAGGCGGGGCTGATCAGCATCCTTGAAGGAGAGAACCTCTCGATCGTGAGTGATGGGATCACGAGCGCTAACGGCATCATCCGCATTGAAGGTGGAGTGCCGATTGCCATGCCAGACCTGATCGCACCCGAATACCCGCCGTTCACGATCCAGGTTGACGGGGCCAGCTACGACGTTGCTGGCGGGTATGTGGTCATCGATGGCGATCAACTCAGTGCATCGGTCGGATGCAACACTCTGGGAGGGGGAGTTCGGGTCGAAGGCGACACCCTCATGCTCGATGGCCCCCTAATTTCCACCATGATGTACTGCGAAGGCCTGATGGACGCAGAGGCGGCACTCGCGACGGTCTTGCACGGGGAGAACCTGGTGTGGGTCGGTCCATTCGAGCTGCGTAGCGACTCAGGCGCGGTGATCTTCGCATCGCTGTGCGGTGACTGCGTGACGCCACCAGGTGAGCCGAGTGACCCAACGGGACTCACGATCGCCTTGACGCTGCTCTTCGCGCCGATCGGCGCAGCCGCCGTCGCGCTCTCACGAGGACTTGCAACAAAAAGCTGATCCTATTCAGCGCTCGTATCGCTGAGCAAGAGAGGTGCGCTGCGCTAGGTGCGCGGCGCCTCTTCTGTTGTTGGCATCTCGTTGATACGCCACACCGGACCGAAGAGGAGCGGGATGAAGGCGAGCGAAGCGCCTGCTCCACCGACAAGAATCGCGGCGCGGACACCAAGTGTCTCCCCAATGATGCCGCCAATGATGGAGCCGATCGGCATGGTGCCCCAGACGAACCAGCGCATGGTCGCGTTCATGCGCCCCGACATCGCTTCAGGGGTGATCGCCTGCCGAAGGCTGACCTGATTGATGTTGTAGATCGTCCCTGAGCCACCCATAACAAATCCAGCGGCCGCAATGAGGAGAAGATTGATCGCATCGGCCCCAGCACTACCGAGTCCGACGGCAAACTCAAACGGCCCGCCGAGCGCCACGGTAACTACGATCACGCGCCCCACACCGAAGCGACGGCTGAGCGGCCCAGCCACCAGTGATGCAACGAGACCGCCGACAGAGCCGAGCGAGAAGGCGGCGCCGATCAGTGCCGGGGACATCGTGAGGTCGTTGATCGCAAAGAGCATGAAGGCGGCGCCACCGATGCTTGAGAAGAGATTTGAGGTCGCGGTAGCGGCGCCGATTGTGCGCAAGACTGGATGTCCGAAGACAAAGCGCAGACCTTCAGCAATCTCGCGCCGCATCGCACCGTGTGCCGGATTCTGTGGCTGACCCTCGCCCTTTTGGGCGGTTTCTCTCAACGTCGAATCTGACGCCGCAGCCCGATCCTTAATGGTGGCGAGGAAGAGCGCGGAGACGAGGAACGACGCGGCGTCTACAAGCATTGCAACAGGTGCGCGGAGCACTTCGACAAGGAGTCCTCCGAGGCCTGGACCAAGAAGGCCCGCAGCGGAGCGACTGAACTCCAGCTTGCTGTTCCCTTCAACAAGGTCCTTTCGGCCGATGAGTGAGGGGAGA
>CAXRAV010000077.1:0-2028 GCA_964228585.1 Candidatus Limnocylindrus sp.
GCCACGAAAATCACGGTGGCGAGAGCTGACGCACCGGGGCCGATCGGAAGTCCGCCGATAGAACTGGCGCCGTCAGAAATCGCCGCACTGATCGGTTCCGCAAGTGCGAGGAGCGCAAGGCCTGCCCCAACCCCGAGGAGACCCCCTTCAATGAGCCTTCTTCGGGAGACCGCCTTCCCCCAACTGTTCAGCGTCAAGATCCCAGTGACCACACCAAGCCCAATAGGAAGGACGATCAGCCAAAAGTCACGCGCCTCAAGCCCGAGTGCATCGGCAACGTAATCGGGTCCGAGGACACCCATGAGGCCAACAACGCTCGCCGCAATCGCAAGGTAGAGCAGCGACCAACCGACAGATCCGTGAGCGCGGATGTATCGCAGCCCCTCAACCAGTTCCGCTGTTGTCGTTCTAGTAGTACTGCGAGTGGAACCAATGATCCCGTCAACATGGGAAGTCGGCGGTGCTGAGGGGAGACCGATGCAGAGGAGTCCCGCGAAGAGGAAGAGGATGGCCACAAGGATGATCGAGGCTTCAGGTCCTGCGATCCGTACGACGGCGGGTCCAATGAGCGCGAACCCGAGCGCGAAAGCAGCGTTCAGCGTAAACGTGAAGAGACCGTTCGCAGACGTCAGTTGATCTCGTCGGACAAGCATTGGGATCATTGCAAGCTCCGCCGGAGCGAAGATGGTGGTCATAAAGCTCGCGAAGATGTTTAAGAGCAGAACGATACCGAGGGTGTCCACGCTGCCAAGCATCAGGAAGAAGGCGACGGCACGGGTGAAATTCGCCACGATCAGCACCAAACGCTTATCCAGTCGGTCAACCCAGACACCCGATATCGGGGAGAGTGCCACTGCAGGGACGAGGAAGCTCAAGAAGAGGAGACTGAGCGCCGACGTTGAGCCGCTGCGCTCGGCCACGAGCACTGTGAGCCCGTAAAGGACGACGTTGCCGCCGATCTGGGTGAGGAGTTGGGCGATCCAGAGGCGCAGGAAGGCACCGTTGCGAAGCACCCCGACGTCTGGGGGCTGCTGAAAGTCTGGGATCTCCTTCGTGATCTGTGGTTCGCTCACCCCTGCTCCTCTCTTGAACCCGTTGCTCAAAATGGTGCCCCCGGCCGGAATCGAACCGACGACGCCCGCCTTAGGACGGCGGCGCTCTATCCACTGAGCTACGGGGGCTCGTAGAAGATGGTAGCCCAGCCCCGCGTGGGAGAATATGCCAATGGAGATGCTCCCGATCACCCTCTACATTCGGCCTGAGTGCGAACTCTGCGAGGAGGCACGAAGCGCCCTTCGCGCCGTTCTCGCCGACTCCCCCTCCCCCCGCTCGATTCAAGAGGTGGACATCGAGCAGGATCCGGTCCTGCATAGACGCCTGTTCGCGGATATTCCAGCGATTGAATACCGTGGCGCGCTTCTTGCACACGCCACAAGTCGACTACGCATCCAGTCGTTTCTCGCGGATGCAGAAAGTCGCGTGTGACCATTGACTGAGATCAGCCTGCTCACGGCCATCCTCGCTGGCGCACTCAGCTTCCTCTCACCATGTGTCCTCCCACTCGTTCCCGCATATCTCGGCCGCATCTCAGCGCTCAAGGGAGAAGAGTCTCCCGTTCTGCATGCCGTCCTCTTTGTCAGTGGATTCACTTCTCTCTTCACACTTCTCGGCCTCGGTGCCGCATATGCCGGCGGCGCGCTCGCAGGGTTTCTCCCCGCAGCTCAACTCCCACTCGGTGTTGCAGTCATCGTTGGCGGGCTCCACCTTGCTGGCTTCGTGCGTATCCCACTCTTAGATCGCGGCGCGACTCCTCGTGTCGTCCGCGCCGCTGGTCGCTCGGGGAGCTTTCTCCTTGGCCTCGCCTTCGCTGCAGCATGGACGCCGTGCATCGGCATCGTCCTTGGCTCTATCCTTGCGCTCGCTGCAACCTCAACTGATCCAGTTGGCGCAACAGCACTCCTGCTCAGCTACAGCGCGGGGCTTGGGCTCCCATTTGTTCTGATTGCACGTGCAGCCACACGTGGTGAC
>CAXRAV010000078.1:0-3178 GCA_964228585.1 Candidatus Limnocylindrus sp.
CGCGCGGAGCGATTGCCATACTTGCCGAGCCTGCTGAGACGGAGTTGATTCTGGGGACGCCAGGCAATCGCGCGCAACTCGTAGTCACGGTGACGCACGCTCGTCGAGCGCTCGCGGAAGCTGCCGCCTGGTGGGAAGGGGACCCATCAGAAGAACTGATCGTCATCGGGGTGACAGGCACGGATGGGAAGACAACCACAGCAACGTTCTTATCGACGGCGCTGACCGCCGCAGGCATCTCAGCAGGGCTCCTCTCAACCGCGATCGCGCGAGTTGGAGGAGTGCAGCGTCCAACCCCCGTGCATCAGACCACACCAGAGGCGCCGGCCCTGCAGGCGCAGCTAGAAGAGTCTCGACGCGCTGGCGACCGTGCGGTTGTCGCCGAGACGACGAGTCACGGACTCGCGCTTGATCGAGTGGCCTCGATCTCCTACGCGGCTGGGGTGTTTACTAACTTCGGCTCAGACCACCTCGACCTGCATGGAACGATTGACGCATATCGCGCGGCAAAGCTGCAACTGATCTCGCGCATCACCGGCTCACACGCGAGTCGTGGAGCGGGGCTTGCTCCACTCGCAGTGATTCGGCGAGCCGACCCCGCGCTTGCACCGTTCGTTGCCGCGGCAGATGCTGTCGGAGTCAGAGTGGTTGATTTCGATGTTGCCGAAGACGGAGCGCTCTTGTTGGACGGTGCTCGGCATGTGGCGAGGTTACGCATGCCAGGGCGCTTCAACGCGCTCAATGCTGCCGCGGCTCTTGCACTGGTGGCGGCGTGGGGACTCCCGCTTGCGCCAGCGATCGCGGCAGTTGAGGAGGAGCCTGGTCCGCCAGGCCGGTGCGAGCAAGTAGTACGTGGGCAACCCTTCTCAGTGATCGTAGATTTCGCGCACAACGGCCAATCGCTTGAGGCGGCGATTCAGGTGGCCAGATCGCTCGCTCAACCAGACGGGCGCGTCCTCTTGGTAACGGGCGCTGCAGGGGAACGAGACGCGGGACGCCGATCCGCGATCGGACGTGTGTGCACCGAGGCGGAGCGGGCCTGGATCGCGGATGAGGACCCGCGCGGTGAAAACCCCGACGTGATTGCCGCCGCAATCTATGCCGCCGCAGAGGCGCACGTTGGGGCCGCGGTCAAGGATCGAGTCACGGTGCTCCATGACCGCCGAGCGGCGATCCGGGCTGCGATTGGCGAGGCGCGGCCCGGCGACGTTGTACTGCTTGCGGGGAAGGGGCATGAGCGGACGATCGAGCGAAGCGACGGTGCGGAGGAGTGGGATGAGGTGAGGGTCGCAACAGAGGTGCTCACCTCGCTCGGCTATCCTCAGCACACATGAGCGCAGAACCGCAGCCGATCAGTCGCGAAGGCGCTCGGGCGCCGCAGGTTCCCGACCCGATCGCAAAGGTTCGCGCGCTCGCTCGACCGGTCGCTGAGCTGCGCGAGACGCTCCTCTCAAAGGTCTCCGCACACCATGAAGATGCAAGCGCCGCAACACTTGTTGCCGCCGCGTTTGATTTTGCCGTGCAGGCGCACGGAGATCAGGTGCGCGCCTCTGGAGAGCCGTATGTGACACACCCAGCGGAGGCCGCGGTGATCCTTGCCGATCTCGGCCTCGATGCGACAACACTCGCCGCAGCACTCCTGCACGACGTCCCAGAGGACACCAGCATCACCACAACCGAGCTCGGCGAACGATTCGGGGACGAAGTTGCCACCCTCGTGGACGGTGTCACGAAGTTGAGTAAGTTCTCTGCACTCACTGCGGAAGAGCAGCATGCGGAGAACATCCGCAAGATGTTCTTGGCGATGTCACAAGACATCCGTGTCGTGCTGATCAAGCTCGGCGACCGCCTGCACAACATGCGGACGCTCGCGGCGCTTGGTGTTGAGAAGCAGCGGCGCATTGCGCGCCAAACCTTAGAGATCTACGCACCGCTCGCGGAGCGTCTCGGCATCTGGCAGGTGAAGTGGGAGCTTGAGGACCTGGCCTTCAAGGCGCTTGAACCTGAGCGCTATCATGAGCTCGCTCGACTCGTTGACATGCGCCGCGAGGCACGCGCTGCATACGTCACGCGAGCGATTGAGGTGCTCCGTCCGGAGTTGGAGCGTGCGGGCATTCATGCAGAGTTCACCGGTCGTGCGAAGCACCTCTACTCCATCCACAAGAAGATGTCCCGAAAAAACACGGACTTCTCCGAGATCTATGACGTCTTTGCGATCCGAATCGTGGTTGAAGACCTCCGCGAGTGCTATGCGGCGCTTGGGGCGGTGCACTCGGTATGGCGTCCGATCCCCGGTCAGTTTGATGACTACATAGCAGTGCCGAAGAACAATCTCTACCAAAGCCTGCACACAGCAGTAGTTGCCCTTGATGGGCGACCACTTGAAGTTCAGATTCGAACCCGCTCTATGCACGATGTCGCTGAGGTTGGAATCGCTGCACACTGGCGCTACAAAGACGGAAGCCGTTCTGATGCGGCCTATGATGCGAAACTTGCCTGGCTGCGGCAACTCCTTGAGTGGCAGCGTGATGTCACCGATGCATCCGAGTTCCTTGAAGGGGTGCGCTTGGATGTATTCCAAGATCAGGTATACGTGTTCACGCCGAAGGGTGACGTGAAGGAGCTTGCGGCGGGAGCCACGCCTCTTGATTTCGCCTATCTCGTTCACACGGATATTGGGCACCGTTGCATCGGAGCGAAGGTTAACAATCGTCTTGTGCCGCTTGAGTATCGGCTCAAGTCTGGCGACATCGTTGAGGTGGTGACCGCGCGGGGAAAGCACGGCCCGAGCCGCGACTGGCTGGCGATTGTTGCGACGCGCCAAGCGCGCGACAAGATTCGACAGTGGTTCAAGCATCAGGAACGCGACGAGAACATTACCCATGGGCGAGAGTCGTTGGAGCGCGAGTTGCGACGTTTGGCGCGCAGTTCGCTTGAGGCGGTCGGCAGAGAGCGCATTGAAGATGTGGCGAAGCAGCTCAACCAGGGGAGTGCGGATGATCTCTTCGCGGCGATCGGCTACGGAGCGGTTGGGCCACAGCAGGTGGTCTCTCGCCTCGGCGTGGCCTCGGATGATGCGCAGGAGATCCTTCCGTTCAGTGTTGCGCCGCAACAGGTTGCCCCAGCGGAGCGCACTGGCGGGATCCGCGTGAAGGGGGTTCCAGATCTCCTCACTCGG
>CAXRAV010000079.1:0-2179 GCA_964228585.1 Candidatus Limnocylindrus sp.
ATGGCTGGTGGCATCAACGGATGGAGCGCCGCGGGCCTTCCAGTGGTGGAGACCACGTCACTCACCTCAGAACAGAAATCTCGCTACTCACGACACCTGCTCCTTCCTGGCGTGGGCGCGGATGGTCAGGCGAAACTGTTGAAGGCACGCGTCTTGATGGTTGGCGCTGGTGGACTCGGCGCGCCCGCGGCGCTTTACCTTGCCGCTGCGGGTGTTGGCCACATGCGCATCATCGACTTCGACAACGTAGAGGCGTCGAACCTTCAGCGCCAGGTGATCCACACCACGGATCGCGTCGGGATGCCGAAAGTTGACTCTGCCGCCGTGCAGATTCGCGCGCTGAATCCGGACGTACAGGTAGAAGCGATCAACGGGATGCTCACCACAGAGAACGTGGCATCACTGCTTGATGGCGTTGATCTCGTGATCGACGGCACCGATACGTTTGAAGCGCGATACGCGCTCAATGATGCCGCGGTGAAACTTGGAATCCCTGTGGTGCATGCGGGCGTCTTCCGGTTTGAAGGGCAGCTCACGGTGCTCGCACCGGGTCGCGGCCCCTGCTACCGCTGCCTCCACCCAACACCGCCACCAGCAGAGATGGCGCCAGGCTGTGGCGTGGCGGGCGTGCTCGGCGTGTTGCCGGGCGCGATCGGCGTGCTGCAGGCGACCGAGGCGCTCAAGGTGCTGCTCGGAATCGGCGAACCGCTGATCGGCCGGCTCCTTCTCTGGGACGCCCTCGAAGGGAGCTTCACGGAGTTGACCGTCAAGCGAGATCCGCACTGCGTTGCATGCGGTGATGGGAAGCGAGAGGGGAGCGCGGCATGAGCATCAGCGTCAGGATTCCACCAGTACTTCGCGCGCAGACAGGTGGCGCAAAGGTTGTCAGCGTTGATGGGGCAACTCTCGGTGCAACGTTGCAGGCGCTGGTCGCCGCGCATCCAGAGCTTCGCGAACAGATCTTCGAAGCGGATAACACGCTCCGCCGCTGGGTCAACGTCTACGTGGACGGTGCAGATGCCCGTCACCTCGGCGGACTGGAGACGCCAACACGAGATGGCATCGAAGTGGTGATCCTCCCTGCGATGGCGGGTGGTGCGGCTGCGCCGGACGGCAAATAGTCGTGCGCTACGAGTCAATCGGCGACGCGATCGGCGGAACACCGCTCGTTCGCGTTGACGCACTGCTTCCCGAGGCGGCACGCGCGAAAGGGATCCACCTTTACGCGAAGGTTGAGATGCTCGGGCCAACCGGATCGATCAAGGACCGCACTGCGAAGGCGCTGATCGACGACCTCGTCTTCAAAGGACTCCTCACCCCTGGGAAAGAGCTGCTCGAGCCAACGAGTGGCAACACGGGTGCCGCCCTTGCGGTGCACGCCGCCGCGCGTGGCATCCCGATCACCCTGGTGATGCCATCCAACGTCACGGAAGAGCGCCGCTCCTTTGTGCGCGCGCTCGGCGCAACGATCGTGGATTCCCCTGCGGATCAAGGCTCCAACGGCGCCGTGCTCCTTGCGCGCGCCATGGCGAAGGCAGAGCCCAAGTACGTCTCACCCGATCAGTACAGCAACCAGGCGAACCCGAAGGTTCACGAGATCACCACCGCACCTGAGATCTTCACCGACCTTCCAGAGGTGGATGTGGTGGTCGCAGGTCTTGGCACGGGTGGCACCGCCACCGGACTCGCCCGCTACTTCGCGCGTGAGAAGCCGAGCGTGAAGATCTGGGCCGCGGAGCCAATGCCAGGCGAAAAGGTCACGGGACTTCGTTCACTCGAAGATGGATTCACCCCAGAGGTCATGGACACCGAACTTCTCGCAGGGCGAATCCTTGTAAACAGTCGTGACTCAATTGTCGGCGCACGCGCACTTGCGCGCGCGACGGGAATTCTTGCGGGGCCATCAACTGGCGCCACCCTCGCCGTTGCCCTACGTGTTGCCCGCGACGCGGAACCGAACAGCAACATTGTGTTTATTACTTGTGATGCGGGCTGGAAATACTTCTCCGCTGGACTCGGTGACGGAAACCTCGACGACATGGAAGACGCGCTGGAAGGCGACGTCTTCTGGTGGTAGCGCGCCGCCTGTGAGCACTCAGCTGTGAGCGTCGCGGATCGGCCAACGAGCGTTTCGCTCCCGAGCGAGATCACAACTGCAATGCGTGCACACGCGCGCGCC
>CAXRAV010000080.1:0-5157 GCA_964228585.1 Candidatus Limnocylindrus sp.
CTGTGCATAGGCGGCGGTGCCGATCTCGGTCATCACCTTCGCCAGCGCCTCAGCCTTCTCCTTGATTGGGTCAAGCGACTCGCCCTTCAGCGCCTCGCGAACCTCACCAATGAGTGTCTCGGCCTGCGCCTTCTTCTCCGCATCCACCTTGTCGCCAAGGTCGGCAAGCGTCTTCTCTGCCTGGAAGGCGAGTGCTTCCGTCTGATTGCGGAAGTCCACCGCTTCGCGGCGGGCCTTGTCCTCAGACTCGTGCTCCTTCGCCTCGCGAACCATGCGGTCCACATCGTCCTTCCCGAGCATCGAGCTGCCGGTGATGCGCACCTGCTGCTCCTTCCCGGTCGCACGATCCTTCGCCTTCACATCGAGGATGCCGTTCGCATCAATGTCGAACGTCACCTCAATTTGCGGCACGCCGCGTGGCGCAGAAGGGATCCCGTCAAGGATGAACTTCCCGAGCGTCTTGTTATCCGTTGCAAACTCGCGCTCGCCCTGCAGCACGTGGATCTCCACCTGCGGCTGATTGTCTGACGCGGTCGAGAAGGTCTGGCTCTTTGACGTTGGGATTGTGGTGTTCCGCTCAATGAGCTTCGTCATCACGCCACCCAGCGTCTCAATGCCGAGCGAGAGTGGTGTCACGTCCAAGAGCAGCACATCCTTGACGTCGCCCGCGAGGACGCCGCCTTGAATCGCCGCGCCGATCGCGACCACTTCGTCCGGGTTCACGCCCTTTGATGGCTCCTTGCCACCGAAGAGCGCCTTCACCGCTTCGACCACCGCTGGCATGCGCGTCATCCCGCCAACCAGAACGACCTCGTCGATCTCGGATGGCTTGAGGCCCGCATCCTTCAGCGCGGCGAGTACTGGTGCCTTCGTCTTCTCAATGAGATCTGCAACGAGTGACTCGAGTTTCGCCTTCGTCAGCGTCACCACCACATGCTTTGGTCCTGTGGCGTCTGCCGTGATGTACGGCAGGTTGATCTCGGTCTGGCCGGTGCCAGAGAGCTCGATCTTCGCCTTCTCCGCAGCCTCCTTCAGGCGCTGAAGCGCCTGCTGGTCCTTGGAGAGGTCGATCCCCTGATCCTTCTTGAACTCGGCGAGCAACCAGTCAATGATGCGCTGGTCAAAGTCGTCGCCGCCAAGGTGCGTGTCGCCGTTTGACGACTTGACCTCAAAGACGCCGTCGCCCAACTCCAAGATGGAGATGTCGAACGTACCGCCGCCTAGGTCATAGACCGCGATCTTCTCTTCCTTCTTCTTGTCGAGACCATAAGCGAGCGCCGCCGCCGTTGGCTCATTGATGATTCGCTTGACGTCGAGACCAGCTATGCGGCCAGCATCCTTCGTTGCCTGTCGCTGCGTATCGTCGAAGTACGCCGGGACAGTAATCACCGCTTCGGTGATCTTCTCGCCAAGGAACGCCTCAGCGTCTGCCTTCAACTTCTGCAAGATCATTGCGGAAACCTCTGGCGGCGAATACGACTCACCGGAATCAAGCTTTACCTTGACACCGTCGCTCTTCCCATCCTTTTCTACCGCGTAGGGGACGAGTCCCTTTGTCTTGTTGACTTCTGCGTCGTCAAAGCGTCGACCCATGAAGCGCTTGATGCTGAAGACGGTGTTCTTCGGATTTGTCACGGCCTGGCGCTTGGCGAGTTGCCCCACCACGCGCTCTCCACCCTTCACAAATCCAACTACTGACGGAACGGTGCGTCCGCCTTCAGATGAACTGATGACGGTTGGCTCGCCGCCAACCATTGCCGCCACGACGCTGTTCGTGGTCCCTAGATCGATTCCGATAATCTTTCCCATTTGTTTGCTCCTTTCAGTTTGGTTTCTTACGTTCACATCACAGAAGGTGCGATTTAGTCGGTCGCAACAGAGACGACCGCTGGGCGAAGGATTCGATCACGAATCTTCCAGCCCTAGCGGCGCTCTTGAAGACCCTCTCCCGGCGGCTTGCCTCTCGACGGTACCTGCGCAACCGCTTCGTGTTCGCGTGGATCAAATTGCTGACCGATCGATTCATACGGTCGCGCCGCTTCGCTCTCCATCACGGCGAGAAGCTTGCGATGGATCGCGGCGATCCCCTCAACCCACGGCTCGCTCTTCAACCCTTCTGGGAGTGAGGCAAGGGCGCGGTCAAGGTCGTCCACAACGGCGAGCATCTTCAGGAGGAGTGCCTCACTTGCGAGTCCCGCCTCGCGCTCCCGCTCTTCGGCGGTGCGGCGACGGAAGTTGGCAAAGTCGGCGGCGGTCCGCTGGTGTGCGGCGATCTGCTCATCGCGCTCCAGCAGGGCGGCCTCGAGGGGACTCAGGACCTGCTCCTGCGCGACCTGACCTGAACCAGCCTGCTCCGCGGCGGCTGGCTCAGCGCCCACCTCCTCAGCAGGCTCTTCGCGCTCTTTGGTGCTCCAGGGGCGACCCGACATCACACGCTCCTTCGTAATTGAGCAGGGCTCGGCCCGCTTCTCGCACATGTTAGCAGTCTCATCATTCGAGTGCTAACTCATCAGGGGGAGGATACGATGGGCGGCAACGTGCGTCAAGGGGGAAGCCTCTCGGGACGTACGCGAGCTACGCGGCGTGGACGCGGCCGACCAACTCCGAGAGGAGGGTTGCGACGTAGCGCACCGTCCCCACCGCTCGGGGGTACGGCATCCGGGTTGGGCCGAGCACCCCCACGACGCCGAGGGCGCGACCAGGAATTCCGTACGGGGCGAGGACGAGCGAGACGCCGTGCATTTCGGTCGGCGCGTTCTCACTGCCGATGAATAGCCGCACGCTGTTTCCTTGGGAAACCTCGCGCACCAGCTGGCCGAGATAGCCGCGACCTTCGAGTGCGGTGAAGACACTGCGGAGCCTGGCGCTGTCGGCGAACTCTGGTGCCTCCATCACATTGAGCAGACCGTCGCTGAAGACCTGTTCGACCGATGCGGCATCGGCCTCGCGCAGTTGCTTTGCGAGTCGCTCCATCACGCTGCGGGTGACCGCGCGAAGTGGGGTGGCCTCGGCGAGCGCGCCGGCGCGCGCCTCAATCTGATCCGCCGTACAGCCGATCAGACTTCCGTTCAACCGGCTGGCGATGCTCGTGAGTTGATCCTGATCAACCCCTTCAGGGAGTGGAAGGAGTGTGGGTCGGACGCTGCCGTCACTCACCACGGCCACAAGGGTGGCGAGTCGATCCGCGCTGCTCACCAAGTCGACGTGACGGAGACTGGCGGAGGTGGGACGCACCGGCGTGGCCAGGCCGGCCACTCGGGTGGAGTGCGCCAGCGTACTTGCCGCAATGCGGAACCACTGATCTGCCCCTCCTTCGGCCTGACCGAACTGGTGACGGATCATCAACCGGTCAACCTCTGTCACCTC
Organism: Candidatus Limnocylindrus sp.; assembly: GCA_964228585.1. Lineage (GTDB taxonomy): Bacteria > Chloroflexota > Limnocylindria > Limnocylindrales > Limnocylindraceae > Limnocylindrus. Next base: position 3,367 of record CAXRAV010000080.1, read on the forward strand.
ATCTGGGTCGGCAATCTCCACGGCATAGGTTCGATACCCCTGGTCGGTAGGGATTCGACCGGCTGAGGTGTGCGGCTGGGAGACAAGGCCGAGCTCCTCGAGTTCGGCGAGAACTCCTCGCACCGTGGCGGAAGAGACGCCGAGTCGGTAGGTGCCGGCAATGGAGGCGGAGCCGACGGGGAGGGCGGTACGAATGTGCTCCTCCACCAAGGCGCGGAGGATCAGGCGGGCGCGGTCGTCGAGGAGTCCCGTCCTTCGCTGCCTTCGCACCCGTCTACCTCCTTCATGCTGGCACTCAGAACCCTTCGAGTGCCAAGATCAGTCTATGGCGTGTCGGTACTTCTGGTCAAAGTCGTAGACTCAGGCAATGCCCAATGACTCCCCACTCGCGATTCAGACGCAGGCACTCTCGAAGCATTACGGCCGCAACGGTGAGATCAAGGCGCTGCAGACGCTGAACCTGGAGATCCGCCAGGGCGAACTCTTCGGCTTCCTCGGCCCAAACGGCGCTGGGAAGAGCACGGCCATCCGAACGCTACTCGGCTTCCTCCACCCCACGAGTGGGTCGGCGAGCGTGCTTGGCCTTGATGTCGTGAAGGACTCGGTGGCGATTCGCCGCCGCGTTGGCTATCTCCCGTCGGGCTTCGCGGTCTACGACTATATGAGCGGTCGCGAGTATCTCGACCATATGAGCGCACTCAGCGGTCGACCTTCGCTCCTTCGGCATCGCATCATGGAGGCGCTTGAGCTGAGCGACACCATCTTGAAGCGACCGGTGCGCGACTACAGCCGTGGCATGCGCCAAAAGATCGGCGTCATTCAGGCAATGGAGACGGATCCGGAACTCTTGATTCTCGACGAACCATCTGAGGGCCTTGACCCACTCATGCAGCGATCCCTTCAAGAGCTGCTCCTTGAGCGCGTTGGGCTCGGCCGCACGGTCTTCTTCAGTAGCCACCTGATCAGCGAGGTTGAACGCATTTGCAGCCGCGTGGCAATTGTTCGCGGCGGTCAGCTCGTTGCGCTAGAAAGCGTCGAGTCGCTGGTGCGATTCCGCCGGCGTCGCATTGAAGCGCTCGTTGCGCGCAAGCCACTTCGCCTCAGCGCTACCGCGGGGATCAGCAACCTGAAGATCACATCGGAAGGGAAGACGGGCGTTCGCATCAGTTGCGATGCAGAGGCGGCAGCGATCCCAAACTTCATCAAGCGATTGCAGTCTGCAGGGTTGCGCGACCTGCTCGTTGAGGCGGCAAGCCTGGAGGAGGCGTTCATGTCGTACTACGGCACCAGCACCCGCAACACCGTGCAAATGGCGCCCGAAGTTGCGACGCCGCTCAGCCGCACCCGACGTGCGCCAACGAAGCGAACGGCCACAACGCGCAAGGTCACCAAGCGTCCCGCAGCGAAGCGTCCCGCAGCGAAGCGTCCAGCGACGAAACGGAAGAGCTCGCGATGATCAACTTTGTTCTCCTGCAACGCCTCCTTCGTGGACACCGCATTCGCCTACTGGTTGGGCTTGCGGTGGTGGTGGTTTGGTCGCTCCTCTTCCCGGTGATCTACAAGGCGTTCGTCGATCAGCTTGATGGCCGACCCACTCCGCCAGGGACCTTCTCCACGCTCTCGGGAACGATCTCCGTAGGCTTCATTCACCCAATCTCCATTGCGCTCTGTGGAATTTTGAGCGCCGGACTCACCGGTGGCTCAATCAGTGGCGAACGCCCGCGTGGGACGCGGGAGCTCCTCCTGAGTCGACCGATCCCGCGGCGCACGATCATGGCCACGATGATGCTG
>CAXRAV010000081.1:0-3255 GCA_964228585.1 Candidatus Limnocylindrus sp.
AAAAAATCCAGCAGATGCAGAAATCGCCACGATGAACTCACTTGCGCTCACGGTGCCAACGACGCGGTTTGGCGCAAGACGTCCATCGGCAAGAAGAGTTGGGGTTGTTACTGGGCCCCAGCCACCGCCACCCGTTGCGTCAATAAACCCGCCGATCAGCCCTAGTGGTGCAAGAAACCGTAGACCTGGTTGACCCTTGCGACTCACCCGCTGTTTACCCAGGAGAAATCGGAGTAGTACGTAAATGCCGAGCGTGAAGAGCAACGTACTTGCAAGGGGCTTTGCGGATTCGGTCGAGAGTGAAGAGAGAAGCGTTGCGCCAAGGAACGCACCAATGCCCCCTGGGATGGCGATACGTCGGACCGCATGCCAGTCGACATTCCCGAATCGATGATGGGCAACGCCAGAGAGCGCTGTGGTTCCAACCTCAGCAAGATGGACGGAGGCTGATGCTGCTGCGGGTGAAAGTCCGGCGAAGATGAGCAGTGTGGAAGAAGTGAGGCCGTAGCCCATACCCAGCGAACCATCCACGAACTGCGCGATGAGCCCTGCGATTGCAAGAACGATCAACGTCTGCATTGACACCCCTTCCGAGCAGAACCCTTCTGCTCAAATTCTCATTAAGCATAGGTGCGAATAGTGGGTAGTGAGTGCAGCCTTAAGCCTCGCTAGCGCCACGCTTTCGGATCGTCGAGGAGGCGCCTCACGCGGGAAGGGAATCGTTCGGCGACAGCATCAGCCAAGGAGATCCCCTCAAGGACCTCGCGCTCGGCGGCTCGCACGGCGATCAGGGCAGTGCGCAACCCCTTCGCGGCCCCCTTGTAAGAGAGTTTCTCCGGTCGCGTTCCAGCAACATTTGCGAGGGTCCCGTCTACGGCACGAATCACGTCGGCGAGGCTGATCTCGCGTGCGCTCTTCGCCAGCGTCCACCCTCCATCGACACCCCTTCTGGCCTTGACGATTCCGCCCCGCCGAAGCTCAGCGAGTACGGCGCCGAGGTAGGTGGCTGGGATGCCCTGCCCAGTACTCAGTTCGCTGGTGGTGCGTGGGCGCTCGCCAGCCGCAGCCAGCTCCATGGCCGCCCGCAAGGCGTAGTCCGTACGGCTCGTAAGGCGCATAGGTACAGCATACTTGTCCCCATGAGTGAGGCGAGCAACGCAGTGACGCGTGAAGACGGGGCGGCAATTCAGCCGCTCCCCGAGGGTGGTGTGCTGCTGCACATCGGACCACCAAAGACGGGGACGAGTGCGCTGCAAGGAGCATGCCACGCAAGTCGCGACGAGATGCGCGCACAAGGAGTGCGATATGCAGGGCGGACCCAGCAATCAGGAAGTGCGGCATATGCGGTGCTCGGCCGCGAGCATCCAACACTGGGGGAAGCGCCGTCAGAACATCACTGGAAGCGTCTCGTACGTGAGGTTCGCACGGCGAAAGAGCCACGAGTCTTTGTCTCAAGTGAGTTCTTCGCTGGGGCAGATGATGCACAAATTGCCCGCATCATCAGTGAGCTCGGCGGGAACCGCGTGCACGTTGCGCTGACCCTTCGCCCAGTCTCACGCATCCTTGCTTCACGCTGGCAGCAGAACGTGCAAGAGGGCGCGCGTTACTCGTTTGATCAGTGGCTTCACTGGGTCTTTGAGCAGCCAGACGAGGGGAAGGGGGCAACCTTCTGGTCGCGTCAGCGACATGACCGCCTCGCTGCTCGATGGGCGTCCGTGGTGGGGCCAGAACGGCTCAGCGTGGTGATGGTTGACGAGCAGAACAAGTCGGCGATCTACCAGTCGTTCGAGGCGCTTCTGTCGCTTCGAAGTGGAACACTGCAACCACAGAACGACACAGCAAATCGTTCCATGACTGCGGAGGAGATCGAACTGATCCGCGCGCTCAACGAGCGATTCGCCGAGGCGGGAATCACGCGACCCCTCCTCTACAAGATGATCACGCGTGGAACCGCGCTCTATATGAAAGGTCGAACAGCCGGGCCAGACGAATCAAAGCAGGCCACGCCAAGCTGGGCGATCAAGCGCGCGGATGCAATTGGTTGGGAGAGCGCTGCGGCGATTCGTGCCCTTGGAGCACAGGTGATCGGCAACCTTGATGCACTCGGCGGGCTCACACCGAAGGGCGAATCCGCCGCGCCGATCCCGCCACTCGCGAGCGACAGCGCAAGCGATCGTGCTGCCACGGATCGCCGCGTTCCTGAGGAGGTTGCGACCCAGGCCGCGATGGGGATGCTCTATGCGAGCGGCGCAGTGCTCAAGGATGGGTCTGGTCGCCCCGGAATTGACGTGAGGGTGGAGCCTCAGGTCCTCCAGCGAGTACACACGATTGATCTACTGCGTGTTGTGGCTCAGCGCCTCCTCTGGTCGGTCGCCTCTCGCCTCAGGAAGATCACGCGCCGCTAGATCAGCGGGCGATACTCTTCAGCAACTCCTTCACCGAAACTGCGGCTTCATACGCGCTCACAGCGGAGGCGTCGATAACAAGGTCTGCGTCGTCTGGAGCCTCATACGGCGATGAGATACCGGTGAAGTCGCTAATTTCGCCAGCACGTGCCTTCGCATAGAGGCCCTTCCGGTCTCGCTGCTCACAGACTTCGAGCGGTGTGCTGATGTGTACGAGGAGAAACGGGAGACCCTCCGCGGCCTTGCGCGCAAGCGCGCGTCCTTCAGCAAACGGCGCAATCGGTGCCGCAATCGCGATGCCGCCTGCGCGGGCAAGTTTGGCTGCCGCGGCTCCGAGACGCTGCACGTTCGTGTTGCGCGAGGCTCGATCAAAGCCGAGCCCTGCGGAGATGCTGCGCCGCATCGCGTCGCCATCGAGAAGCGCAACGCCGCGAGCCCCTTCGTCCCTGAGAAGCTCGGCGAGCGCCGCAGCGACCGTGGACTTTCCTGACCCTGAGAGTCCGGTAAAGAGGACCACCGCCCCGCTCCCCCACGCGGTGTTTCGCGCTCGCTCGATCTCTTCTGCGGAGGCTTTGGGGTACCCGGCTGGCGCATTCGCGGGGTACCGCTCTGCGCCAGTCACCACTTCCGTTGCACCGTAGGCGCGCGCAAGATCTTCGGGGTTGAGATCACTTCTCGGCCATGGCACTGCAAGCGGCGTGATCTGACACGTTGGGAGCGAACCCTGCAACTCTCTCGCGGCGGATGTGATTGCGCGTAGTAGACCCGAAGGTTGAACCTCACCATCTGGCGCGGGTGTGCGAGATACAAGTGCGCAGAGCAAGATGCGCTTCGCGTCTATTGTGTTCGC
>CAXRAV010000082.1:0-5065 GCA_964228585.1 Candidatus Limnocylindrus sp.
GACCAGATCAGTACCGTTCGCCCATGCAAGGAGCGCTGCGCCGTGATCCGAGCCTGGCGCAATACGCCAGAGCCTGTACGCACTTCCAGAGGGGGTTAATCCAGATGCATACGGTGCAGATTCGGAAACCGCATCTGCAGCCGCCACAAACTCGCGGAAACCCCCTGCCCGCAGCAAGATCACGGGCGAAAGGTTTGCCTGCACCGCTGCAATGAGTGCACGCCGATCCGCTTTCGGTCCGCTCAAGGTGGACTCGTGCCGCAAGATCCCAGTCTCACGACCATAGGGGCCGATCGGGATTCCGGCGAATACACCGCGGACTGAGTTGCCAACCTCTGGCTGCTCTTCGTAGAGATAGACCTGAGGTGCCTCGTCGTCTACGAGGGTGCCGTCCGATCGCCAGGCGGACCAGGTGGTAGCCGTTCGCCGGTATTGCGCGCCATCAGCCTCACCCTCTTCACGCAGGGGGAGGTCTAGGAGAACTGAGTTGCTGGGCTCTGCTGAGAGCAGCGCACGCCGCTGATCCGCGCTGATGACGTCGTAGGGTGGGCTGAGCAGTGCGTCTAGGACACCGTGCGCTGAGCCAACCTCACTGATGGCGTATCGCGTTGCTCGAAATGCTCGGACTTTACTCATGAGGCGATTCTACCTGCGGTGTACGCTTGGCACATGAAACCTCGAGCTTCTCGACTTCTCATCACCGCCGCCCTGATGCTCGCGGCCAGCGGGTGCGGTTCAATCTTGGATGATGCTCGGGGCGAACCGTCGGCCACACCAACCAACTTCAATGGACTCGTTGAGCAGCTCGCAGCGCGAGAGTTCTCCGTCGCCAACGTCGTGAGCGGCGATCCGGGCTGCAGCGATCGAGGTTTAGTTCCAATGGCGATCGCCTTCAATCTTTCAGGCGGCGGGCTCGAGCAGGCGGTGCCGACACGGATCTACCGCTTCAAAAACGACGATAGCTACAAGAAGCTGCGCTCAACGGTAGATGCATGTGCGGCGGAATGGATCAGTGATCCTGCGGCGCTGCTGATGGTGGATGCCTCCCCGTATGTACTGGTGACTGAGGGTGTACCCGCTGGTGTTGTGGCTGATGCGATCCGAGCCGCCGTACGCGACGCAGCTGGCGAGTAGGGCTACGACTCTTCTCGACTGACGCGCGGCGCGGCCCCTTCGCTACGCGGGATCGCCACCGCAGCGGCACCCTTCACGAACGACGCCTTTATTGAGGTTGCGGCGGCGGCCTCTTGCTCAGCCACAGAGAGGATTCCGTGCCGTCCCAGCGCGGCGAGCTCATCGCGGATGTACGTCTGCAGCATTTCAGGACCATCGGTGCCGATCGCGTATCTCACCTTCCCTTCACGCAGTCGCGTGAAGATCTGGCGGAACTCCTCCCAGTCGGAGACAACCTTCGTCATCAAGTTCGAGGTTGGGCAGATCTCCAGCACGATCTTCCGCTCTGCCAGAGCCTTCATCGTCTTCGTATCCCTCGCCGCCTTCACGCCGTGGCCAATGCGGTCCGGCTCCAACTGCTTGACCACTTCAAGCATCTCGCTCACCGGCCCCGACTCTCCAGTGTGCACGGTGATGCCCAGGCCCGCCTTACGCGCGGCGCGGAACATGCGCTTGTATTCAGCCACCTTGAAGTTGGCGCTCTCGCGCCCTGCAATATCTATCCCGACGATCCCCCGACTCGCCCAGGCGATCGCCTTCTCTACGATGATCTCGTTCTGTCGCAGGGTGAACTCGCGGTCAAGGATCAGGATGATCCCAGGCTTCACCGGATACTCGAGCGCCGCACGATCAGCACCGCGGATGGCGGCGGCAATGATGTGGTCTAGGTCCTGCTCGCCGTTACGGTTGCGCTTCATCGGATTGAAACGCAGTTCCATGGTGGTGATGTGGTTCTTCCTGTACGCGCCAGCAACCACTTCATAGACCGAACGCTCCACCGCGATCGGCGATGACTGGATCAGTTCGGTCCAGTGAAAGAGATCAAGGTATCCGTTGAAGCTTCGCGTGCGCTTTGACCCCGCCGTGATCATCTTGCGGAAGGCCCAGTAGTCCTTAGACGGAAGGCGGATTCCCTGCGCGTGTGCGATCCCCCACATGATCGCTGGGGTGACTGAGCCACCGAGGTGGCAGTGCAGCTCCGCAATTGGCGTTGCAGGGTTCAGCGTGCCGAAGCCGCGCGACTTTTCAATCTTCGCCTTCACCGCGCGCTTCGGCGCTGCTCTGTGAGGGCTCATGCCACCTCGCCGCGCACGGTGCTCACAGTGGCAGCGTCGCGAGCACGACGTCCGCGCAGTGCGGGTGAGTCGCTTGGCACCTGATCGCGCGCGTGATACGAACTGCGCACCAGTGGACCCGACTCCACGTGCTTGAAGCCCATCGCAAGCGCGTCATCGCGTAGTGCGGCGAACTCTTCTGGCGTGTAGTAACGAACGAGTGGGAGGTGTTCCATTGTTGGGCGTAGATACTGCCCGATCGTCAGGATGTCGCAGTCAACGGAGCGAAGGTCGCGGAAGGTAGCGAGCAGCTCCTCGCGCTCCTCCCCAAGCCCAACCATGACGGAACTCTTCGTGTGTACGGGGTTGCCGAGCTCACTCGCCATCTCTTTGGCGCGTGCCAGCACCTGCAACGAGCGATCGTAGCGTGCGCGCTTGCGCACCGGCTTCTGCAGCCGCTCAACCGTCTCCACATTGTGGTCAAGGATGTCTGGAGCGGCCTCCATCACGGCACGGAGCGGAGCAACTTCGCCGTCAAAGTCAGGGATGAGCACTTCGATTCCAGTCCCCGGCGCGAGGCGGCGGAGCTCGCGAATGCTCTCCGCAAAGATCGCGGCGCCGCCATCAGGGAGATCGTCCCGCGCCACACTCGTGATCACCACGTGGTCAAGGTCGAGTAAGGCGAGCGCCTCCGCAACGCGCCTCGGTTCGTCTTGGTCGAGGCCAGCCGGTCGGCCGGTCTTCACCGCGCAGAAGCCACAAGCCCGCGTGCAGGTGTCGCCAAGGATCATCACCGTTGCTGTCCCTTGGTCCCAGCACTCGCCAATGTTCGGGCAGCGCGCCTCTTCACAGACGGTGTTCAGCGTCTTGTCGCGCATCAACCGCTTCAGTTCGCGATAGCGATCTCCGCCAGGCACCTTGGAGCGGATCCAATCCGGGTGGCGGCGCTCTGTTGCCGGCGCCGGCTGGCCGAAGATCGGCAGCTCGCGCATCAGAAGTTCACCGAGCGACCAATCGAGACGAGTGCCGCCTCGCCCACGATCTCAGAGAGTGTTGGGTGCGGATGTGTCGTCCCGCCCAGCTGTGCGGCGGTTGCACCAAGTTCCATCGCGAGACTCGCTTCAGCAATCAGGTCGGTCACCTTCGGCCCCACCATGTGGACCCCAAGGATGTCGCCACTCTCCGCATGCCGTAGCACCTTGCAGAAGCCATCCGCGTCGCCGCCAACGTGCGCCTTCGCAATAGCGAGGAATGGCACTTGGCCGGCAACGAACGGCACGCCGTCTCGCTCCAACTCTTGTGTGGTAAAGCCGACCGAGGCGACTTCGGGGCGGCAGTAGGTTGCACGTGGCTGCTTCACATAGTCCATGGCGTGCAGCGGCTCGCCGGCGATCGCGTGGGCTGCGATCATCCCCTCGTGCGCAGCAACATGCGCGAGCTGCAGTCCGCCAATGACATCGCCTACCGCATAGACGTGTGGCTCTGAGGTCTGCATCTGGGCATCAACCTTGATGAAGCCGCGCTCAGCGATCGCCTTAGTGTTTTCCAGGCCGATCTCACCGCTATTCGGCACACGCCCAGCGGCGACAACAAGGAGGTCCGCACTCAAAGCGACTGCCTCTCCCCCGTCGATCGGCTCAATCTGCAGATCCACACCGTCAGCGCGTTTGACGAGTGAACCCTCTTTGATGCGATGAGCGACGTGGATCGCGATCCCGCGCTTCGTGAACGCGCGCGTCAGCTCTTTAGAGGCGTCGCGGTCTTCCAGCGGAACCAGTGCTGGCAGCATCTCAACGATGGCGGTCTCAGCGCCAAGATCACGGAAGTAGGAGGCGAACTCACAGCCAACGGCCCCGCCACCGATCACGATCACACTGGAAGGCTTCAGCGTCCCCGTGGTGATCTGCTCGCTATCAACGATCACGCGTCCATCTGTCTCAAGGCCTGGGATGCGACGTACGCTTGAACCAGTTGCAATCACGATATCGGTTGCGCTGATCGTCTTCTTCTCGCCGGTCGCCGCGCCGCTCTCGTTGTAAAGTGCCACTTCGACCGAACCGCCACCGAGGAGTGTGGCGCGCCCCGCGATCAGTTCCACGTTGTTCTTCTTAAAGAGGCTCTTTAGTCCCGCGTGCATGCGAGCAACGATCTTGTCGCGTCGCGCGCCAACTACGGTGGCGTCAATACCAGTCGCTGGGGTGATCTGAATGCCGAAATCTGACGCTTTCCCGATCTTGGCGAGAAGGTCGCCTGTCTCGAGCATCGCCTTGGCGGGGATGCAGCCCCAGTGGAGGCAGGTCCCGCCAACCTTCGCCTGCTCAATGAGTGCCACGCGCTTGCCGAGCTGCGACGCGCGGAAGGCGGCGGCGTAGCCACCCGTTCCACCGCCGAGTACGAGGAGATCGTGGTCGGCCATGCGTGAATCCTACGCCCCACCGCCGACCCTTGCCGCGCGCTGCTAACCTCCGCCGCGATGGACCTACCGCTACTGCTCGCCGCGACCCTAGGCGCCTACCTTTCGGGCTCGATCCCGTTCGGCCTCCTTGTCGCGCACCTCACCGGCGGCCCCGACCCGCGATCGATCGGCTCTGGACGCACTGGCGGCACGAACGCGCTGCGAGCACTCGGTCGCCGACGCGCCGCCGTTGTCGCAACGGGCGACATCCTGAAGGGAATGCTCCCCGTCCTCGCCGTTCCCGCTCTCGCCGCGGACGGCGCTGAGATTTGGACAAGCACCTGGACGGTAATCGCCGCCCTATTTGCCGTGATCGGTGCAACACGCTCCGTCTGGGTCGGCTTCAAGGGTGGTCGTGGGATAGCAACAGGCTTCGGCACGG
>CAXRAV010000083.1:0-3853 GCA_964228585.1 Candidatus Limnocylindrus sp.
GGCGTCCCAAGTGCCTGTTCAAGTCCGCGTTGGACCGCCGCAAGCTCGCCCCCTGACGCAGTTTCGCGCGTTTTCTTCGTGCTGATTGTACCGCGCCCCGCTTCTCGGATGGTTGAAGCGGCCGCCTCAGCGCCTCGCACGGTCACGCCATCGCGCACAAAACTGCGCGCGAGCCAGGCCTGTTCACTTTCAGGGAGACCCACGAGCGCTCGGGCGTGTCCCTCACTCAGTCGACCTGCGGTTACCTCTTCTTGAACGTCAGCAGAGAGTTCGAGAAGCCGCATGGTGTTCGCAACGGTAGCCCGTGCCTTCCCAGCTACAGTGGCGATCTGTTCTTGCGTCATGCCGAATTCGTCCGCAAGGCGGCGGTATGCCTGTGCGGTTTCGATCGGGGAGAGATCGCTGCGCTGAACATTCTCGATCAGCGCGAGTTCAAGGCGTGACTGATTGTCCACCGTGCGCACAACCGCAGGGATTGTGGTGCGGCCAGCGAGCTTCGATGCACGAAGGCGACGCTCACCCGCGATCAACGTAAAGCCGTTCGCGCCCTCTTCTACGAGAATCGGCTGGATGACGCCGTGCTCTCGGATGCTCTCGGCGAGTTGTTCGAGTTCCGTCTGGTTAAAGGTACTTCGCGGCTGGTAGGCGTTTGCCTTGATCTTGCTGATTGGGATCTCGAGCGCTCCCGCACGGACGGCTCCTGCAGCGCTTGCCGCCTCTGGGATGAGCGCCCCGAGGCCTCGCCCGAGTCCGCTTGCCTTCTTCACCACGGTCAACCCCCCCTGCTCCTCATGCCGCACTCCCAAAGACGCGGGTTGCGAACTCGCTTGCCGCCTGAGCATACGACTCTGCGCCGGAACTCCCCGGTGCGTAACTGCGTATTGAGATGCCGTGACTCGGCGCCTCTGCAAGGCGCACCGAGCGTGGTACTCGAGCGCGGTAGACGAGTTCGCCAAAGTGACTCTCAACCTCCCGCACTACGTCCCCGCCGAGCTTGGTGCGTGGGTCAAGCATGGTGAGTAAGAAGCCGTTGACCTCCAGGTCTGGGTTGAGGCGGTCGCGGACAAGCCTGATCGTTGCCATGAGTTGGGAGAGGCCTTCGAGTGCGTAGTACTCGCACTGCACGGGTACAAGCACCGAATCTGCTACCGCAAAGGCGCTGATTGTTACTAAACCGAGGGAGGGAGGTGTGTCCACCAGCACGACTTCTGCTTCACCGGCCAGCCGCAGGCCTGCAGCAAGCTGGCGCTCACCGCTCTCATCTCCCGCCGCGAGCTCAACATCAATTCCCGCGAGATCGGCGGATCCTGGAATGAGGCTTAGGTTCGGGATAGAGGTGGGCTGGGCGAGCTCATGAGCCGGACGGCGTCCCACGAGGAGGTCGTAGGCGGTCGGAGCACCTTGGGGTGTAACAAAGCCGAGGCCACTCGTGAGGTTGCGTTGGGGGTCAAGGTCGACGACAAGGACTTTGTGTCCTGCGTGGGCGAGCTCTGCGGCAAGATTGAGCACGGTGGTGGTCTTCCCCACGCCGCCCTTCTGGTTGGCGCAGACAATGACCTGCGCACGGCCGAGGTTCCTTGGCTCAATGACCTCTCCCACAGGTTTAGTGTAGCAGGAGGGGCTCGCTCAGCCCAGCGGCGCGTTTCACGTGGAACAGGAGTATCCTCACTTCATGGTGAACCGAAGCACGCTCCTCCTATTCGTGCTCATCGTGAGCGCGCTGGTCCAGGCACGCCTCTTCCCAGAGATCGGCCTTGACCGATGGATCAGCCTGCCGCTCTTCCTCACGCTCTTGTACAGCACGCCGAGGCGCCGTCCAATCCTCCTCGCCGCAGGACTGATCGGGGGGCTCTTGATCGACACCCTCCTCTGGCGCCCCCTCGGCCTCACCTCCGCAGCGCTCGTCACCGCCACACTCGTCGCTACCAGCGTCCGTGGGAGTGCCGCCCCTGGATGGGTGAGGCGAAGCGCCGCAGGACTCGCGGGATTCGCTGCAGCCGAGCTGCTCGCTGCCCTTATTGGAGGGCTGCTCGGCGAGACCGGAGGGGCGCGCGGCGGAGAAGAGCCGCTACGGCTCCTACTAAATGTTGCGCTGCTAACCCTTGGAGCGTTTGTTGGCGCACGTCGCCGCGACGCGCAACTGCGCGAGCGACCGCTCGATGATCGACTCGGATAGTAAATGAGTACCACTCACGTTATTCGTCGTCCACTTCGCTATATCTCTGCCGTTGTACTCACGGCGTTGTTTGGCGGACTGCTCAGTGTGCGGCTTGTTGCGGTGCACGCGAGCGGCGATGGCGCAGCGACGCGCAGCATCACCACACTCAGCGACGGACACCGCATCGTTGAGCAGATTATTGCGCCACCACGCGGACTGATCCTTGATCGCGCAGGTCGTGTCCTTGCAGAAAACATTGCAACGTACGCGGTGCAGATTCGTCCGGGAGATTTACCGCTCACCATTCGGCCAGAGGTTGTAAATCGGCTTGCAGAAATTCTCAGTATTGATCCGGTTCGAATCACGATGACACTTGATCGCGCCACCGGATCCATCTGGGAACCTGTGCGCATTGCAAGTGTCGTTGATGAACGCATCACACGGTTCATAGAAGAGGAGCGGGCCGCGCTGCCTGGTGTCGAGACGATCTTCGAGGCAAGACGCGCGTATCCGCTAGGAGAGCTGACGAGTCAAGTTGTTGGATACGTAGGTCGCATCGATGCACTTGAGTTGAGTGCGCTCGCTGCAGCGGGATACAACGAACTGGACTACATCGGTCGCGCTGGCGTGGAGCAGAGTTATGAGGAGGTGCTGCGCGGGACGCCAGGGATTCGCCAAATTGAAATTGATGCCCAAGGCCGAGTTGTGCGCGAACTTGGCGTCACCAAACTTCCAATTGCGGGCAAGAGCGTGGTGTTGACGATCGATGCGGAAGCACAACAACGAGCGTTTGATGCGCTCAGCTGGGGGGTGAAGGCTGCGGGGAATAAGCAGGGAGTGGTGACGAGCATGAACCCACAGAACGGCGAGATCATCGCAATGGCATCACTTCCCACGTACGACAACAATCTCTTTTCGGCGGGCATCACCACAGAGCAGTACCAAAAGTATCTCGAGAATAAGAATGCTCCACTCCTGAACCATGCAATTGGATCCCACTTCCCGCCAGGAAGCACCTACAAGCTGGTGACCTACTCGTGTGCGCTTGATGAAAGTGTTGTTCGTGAGGACGAGACACTCGCATCACTTCCATACCTGGAGGTTGGCGATCAGAAGTTCTATGAATGGAATCGTTCCGGTTTCGGCCGCAGGCTCACCCCAGCGCAAGGTTTCTCGTACAGCTCGGCGGTCGTGACCTATCAGCTTGCGCAGCGCCTGAAGATTGATCGGCTCGCCGACTGCGGACGGGCATGGGGCTTCGGACGCCCAACCGGCATTGACCTACCGAACGAGATCGGCGGGCTTGTCCCAGATCAAGATTGGGCGCGAAGCGCGATCAGCCGCACTCTTTATGACGGCGAAGTGCTGCAGTCGGCGCTTGGGCAGGGGTATGACCTCGCCACACCACTGCAGGTCCTGAACTCATTTTCGGCGCTCGCGAACGGCGGGACACTTTGGCAGCCACGCGTCGTCCTTGAAATACGCGAACCTGACGGGACGCTGGTTGAGACAACAACGCCCGTCGCTGCGGCGAACGTTGGCATGCGGAGCTCCACCCTGACCGAGATGCGTCGGGCGTCCCGCCTTGTGGTGACGAATGAGTACATGACAAAGAATCTTGGGCAGCTCCCACTCTTTCTCACTGGGAAGACGGGGACGGCAGAGTACGGCGTGCGCGATAAACAGGGTCGACTC
>CAXRAV010000084.1:0-4895 GCA_964228585.1 Candidatus Limnocylindrus sp.
GATGTTGGCTGACCTCGCCGTTCGCGATGCTGCGGCCTTCACTGCAGTCGCGGACGTAGCGAAGCGCGCCTGACGCGCTAGGTCGCAGCCGTGGAGCTTGCGGCGCTCGAGAAGCAGCTTCGTACCCTTCAGGCTGAATCCGCAAAAAAGATTGGTGCTGCCGCATCGCTTGCAGACCTTGAAGAGATTGGCTCCTCGCTGCTAGGGAAGAAAGGCGCGCTCACTGATCTCCTGCGGGGGATTGGCTCACTCTCTGCCGACGATCGCCCCAAGATTGGCGCCCTTGCAAACGAAGTTCGAGCAGCGATAGAAGCGGCGCTTGAGTCCCGCCGCGCCATTGCGGGAGCTGCAGAGCTTTCCGCCCGCATCGCCGACGAGACTGAGGATGCGACAACACCTGGTCCACTTCCCGCGTTTGGCTCACTGCACCCAATCCCTGAGACGATCTCGGCGATCGCGCAGATCATGGGCTCTTTCGGGTTTACGGTGGCGGAGGGTCAAGAGATCGAGGATGACGTCACGAACTTTCAACTCCTCAACATCCCCGAAGATCACCCATCTCGAGATCTCTGGGACACGCTCTACTTGCGTGAGCCGGGCCGCCTCCTCCGCACCCACACGTCGCCAGGACAAATCCGCACCATGCGCGCCGTAGAGCCACCGATTCGCGTCATCCTTCCTGGGCGTTGTTTTCGATACGAGGCGGTGGACGCGAGTCATGGATTTGAGTTCCATCAGGTCGAGGGGTTGCTCGTTGATCGCGGCACCACACTTGCAGACTTGAAGGGAATCCTGGACGAACTTGCGCGGGGACTTTTCGGCCCAGAGGCGCGCACCCGCTTTCGGCCAGGCTACTACCCGTTTACAGAACCTTCGGTTGCTGTGGACGTCTCGTGGGGCGGCTCAAGAGATGGCTGGATGACGATCCTTGGCGCAGGGATGGTGCACCCGATCGTCCTCGAGAATGGCGGCATCGACCCCGAGACACACCAAGGATTCGCCTTCGGACTCGGCGTGGAGCGCATTGCAATGCTGCGCCACGGGATCCCAGATCTTCGCGCGATGCTTGAAAACGATCTGCGCATGTTGCGAGGTTTGCGATGAGGATCCCGCTCTCCTGGCTGCGAGAACTCGTGGATGTACAGCTCACTCCTGAGCAACTCGCTGATGCCCTGACCCTTCGTGGACTCGAGGTGCGCGGCGTAGAGCGTTGGGGGAGCGCCTGGAACAAGATGGTCGTTGGCGAACTCCTCGAGGTTGTGCCACACCCACGCGCGGATCGCTTGCAACTGACGAAGGTGCGCATTGGGAAAGACCAGGTGCTGGAAGTTGTCTGCGGCGCGCGCAATATCGCCGCTGGTCAACGTGTCCCTGTGGCACTGATCGGTGCCCACATGCCAGATGGCCGCACGATAGAGCGCGCGGAAAAGATGGGGGTCGCTTCTGAGGGGATGCTCTGCTCTGGCGCGGAGCTCGATGCCACAGATGACGGTGATGGCATTCTGATCCTTGACGCGAAAGCGCCGCTCGGCACACCGCTCAGCGACTACCTCGGTGAAGACGTCATCGACGTTGATGTGAAGCCGAACCGGGGCGATCTTCTCTCGATCCTCGGTCTCGCGCGTGAGGTCGCTGGGATCACCGGTGCGCCTGTGAACTATCACACGCGAAGCATCACCGAGTCGGGCGAGAAGATTAGCGATGGGCTCTCACTCTCCGTGGATGATGCAGGACTCGCTCCGCGAGTGGTGCTTCGTGTCGTTGATGGCGTCAAGGTCGGCGCGGCCCCAGATGCGGTGCAGATGCGCTTGAAGGCGGCGGGCCTCCGCTCCATCTCAAATGTGGTGGACGCCACGAATTACATCATGCTCGAACTTGGGAAGCCGACGCATGCCTTCGATCGTCGCGCAGTTGGCGACAAGATTCACGTGCGTTTGGCGAAGCGTGATGAGACGCTTGAGACCCTGGATCATGTCTCACGAACGCTTGACGGGAGTGATCTCGTGATTGCGGATGAGCGTGGCGCCCTCGCCCTTGCAGGAGTGATGGGCGGCGCATCAAGTGAGGTGGGGGATCAGACGAGCAGCGTGATCATCGAGAGCGCCGTTTTCGCACCGACTTCGATTCGACGCAGCGCCCAGCGGCATAGCCTTCGTTCCGAGGCCTCTCACCGCTTCGAGCGCGGGCAAGAGCTCGACCTGGCGCCCGTTGCCGCTGAACAGGTTGCAGCGCTGATCAGTGCGTGGGCTGGAGGAAGCGTACGCGCGGGTTCGCTCGACAGCGATCCGAAGGCGATCGGTACGTTGCGCGCACTCCCGTTCCGACCCGCTCGCGTACGCTCACTTATTGGTGTTGAGATTCCGAGTGAGAAGCAGGCATCGCTACTCGCCTCAATTGGCATTCAATGCAGTGACGTAGCCGCAGCATCGCCCGTCCAGGTGACACGGACACGAACCGTACACACGGAGAAGGGTAGTCTGCTCCTAGCGAGCGTACCCGCGTGGCGGCGCGACATTGAGTTTGAAGCGGATATCGCGGAAGAGGTCGCTCGCCTCTATGGCTATGACCGAATTCCCCCAACCCTCCCTGGTCGTGACCTTCCTGGCTACCGACCACAGCCAACAACGCTGCGAGATCTCCTGCGTGCACAACTCGCCGCTGTAGGGGTGAACGAGGCGGTCACCCATGCACTGGTGTCAGAGGAGCTAAGCAATCGACATGCGGAGCCGATCGGCCTTGTCAGCGGGGAGCTTGCTGAGAGCGAAGGTGCTGCCAGCAGTGCGCTCCTGACACTCGCAAATCCGCTCTCCGTAGATCACGATCGTCTGCGGCGCTCACTTTTGCCGAGCCTCCTTGACCGAGCGGAAGCAAACGTACGTTACGGTGCACAGAGTGGCGCGCTCTTTGAAATCGGTCGCGGGTACGGCGGCGGCAGCAGCGGCCCGCTTGAGTGGACTCGACTCGCAGTGGTCGCATGGGGAGAGATGGGTGCAGCGGCGCCAGGAGAGAGTCCGCGTTTATGGGACCTGAATGAGATGAAGCGAGTGATCTCGCTGCTGACAGGCGTCGCGGATGCCTCACCCCGTTATCTCCGGTTGGTGGTCGGCGACAGCACACTGTTGCATCCAGGTCGCTCTGCACGCATTGGCGGAGATGGGATCGCTGGTCTTGTTGGGGAGCTCCATCCAGGAGCCCCAGAGTGGCGCGAAGCACCGCGCTTCATCCTCGCCGAGTTTGCTCTTCGCGGGTTGAGCGCTGGTCTTCAGAAGGTGCGCAAAGTCACCCTGCCGCCAACCACACCTCCGGTTCAACGTGACGTCGCGCTTGCCGCACCTGACGGTGTTGCGGTTGGAGACCTTGTGGCACTCGCACGTGAGGCCGTCCCTCTCGCCGTACGTGTTGAACTCTTCGATCTCTTCTCTGGCGCTGGTTTGGCTAAGGGCGAGCGCTCTGTTGGGCTCCGTTTCACCTTCCAGCCCCCACAGGCAACTGCATTCGACGAAGCGATCAGCGATCAGTTGGCAGCGTTCACCACAAGCGCTAGCAAGAGGTACGGAACCCAGGTGCGCGGGGCCGAGGCAGAGTGAGCCTCACCGTCGCGGCTGACGCGGTCGTCCTCTTCGGCACAGTGATCGCTGTCTGGTCTGGATGGCGCACTGGCGCTGCACGAATGATCGTGTCAACGCTTGCGGCGTTCGCAGGCATTTTCCTTGCGGCGCAGGGGAGGGGACCACTTGCAAGTGTGGTTTCACAGGTTCTTCCTGATGCCGATGAGGTGCTCGTGAGCCTCCTGATCTTGGTTGGAGCGTCGTGGATCTTTCTCGGCCTTCTCTCTTGGGTTCTAGGCAACGTGCTTCGTGGAGCACTGCGCACGATTCGACTTGGCCTGCTCGATGACGCACTTGGCGCGGCGCTCGGACTCCTGCAGGGACTCTTGATTTTCAGTGTGCTTCTCGCTCTCCTGAACGCGCTAGCGGGCGTCAGCGGCCTTCCAGAGCCGATCATCGAGCTGGCAAAGGCTGCAAAGGGGTCACAGGCGGCCGGCCTGATTCGTGACACGATCTATCCACTCCTCTTGTCGCTTCTCGGTGCAGGCCTACCGAGTGAGTTGCAGCAGATCCTCCGCCCATAGCGGCGAGATGAGCGCAACGCGACCACCGTACGACGAGCGCTCGCTGCAGCGCTTGGAATGGAGTGCGCTCCTCTCGCTGATCGCGGTGAAGTGCGCCTTTGGCCCTTCCCGTGAACGAGCTCTCGCAATGCGCCCCGCGCTCGCCGATGCGATGGCAACGCGTAGACGCGAGTTGACGCAGGAGATCACGGCGATCCGTCAACGAGGCGTGGATCCACACGTGGGTGGTGCCACAGATCTTCGTCCCGCGCTCGATCGCGCGGAGAAGGGTGGCGTCCTTGACGGTAGCGCGCTCTTCGCAGTGGCCGAAACGCTTCGGGTGGCAGAACGGCTCAAAGGGGAGCTGGCGAACGGTGGGCCAACGCTGGTGCGAGTCGCCGATGAGATCACGCTGGGCAGAGCGCTCCGCGGGCAGCTTGAGCGGGCGATCCTCTCTGACGGGACGCTTGCAGACACAGCATCTGCGCTCCTCGGCGGTCTTCGCGCCAATCACCGCAGCGCACTTGAGCGGCTACGGACACGGCTTGAAGGTCTTGCCCATGCGAAGGCGTACAGCCCACATCTGCAGGAGCCAATCGTCACCCTTCGCAACGGACGATACGTGCTCCCAGTCCGTGCGGATGCAAAGTCGAAGGTTCCAGGCATCGTCCACGATACGAGTGCGACAGGTCAAACGATTTGGATCGAGCCGCTTGAAGTCGTTGAGCTTGGGAACGCTGCCCGTGAGGCTGAGGCGGCGGTGCAGGGGGAGGAGGCGCGAATC
>CAXRAV010000085.1:0-2848 GCA_964228585.1 Candidatus Limnocylindrus sp.
GAACCGATCCACAACGTCCGTGCGTTGGCTGACCTCCCTGAAAACGCACGGCGCTACGTGACGGCACTCGAGGAGCTCGCGGGCGCGCCGATTGTGCTGCTCTCCGTTGGTCCTGAGCGCACGCAGACGATTGCGCGCGCGTGGCGACCGATGCGACGCTCCGCGAACCGCCCATGATTGATTGATCGTGATTGATCGATACACCACCCCCGAGATGCGCAACGTCTGGGGGGACGGCGCGCGTTGGAACGCAGCGCTCCGCGTTGAGGTGGCGGTCGCCCTAGCTCAGGCGAAGCGTGGTGACATCCCTGCCGAGGCGGCGCAGGCAATCAGCACGCGCGCCACAGTGAACCTCGCGCGAATTGCCGAGCTCGAGGCAACCCTCGATCACGACACGCTCGCCTTCGTCAATGCCGTTGCCGAGTCGGTGGGCCCCGAAGGGCGTTACCTCCACTACGGCCTCACCAGTAGCGATGTGGTCGACACCGCCCTCGCCCTTCAGCTCCGGGCCGCCGCTGACCTGATCCTCGCTGAACTCGACGCACTCATCCTGGTGATCATCCGACGCGCACGCGAGGAGCGCGACACGGTGATGGCTGGGCGCACGCACTCCGTGCATGCGGAGCCGATGACGTTCGGCGCCAAGCTCGCCGGTTGGGCGTTTGAGGCGGCTCGCAACCGCACCCGACTCGCCACAGCGGCCGACGAGGTGGCTACCGGGAAGATCTCGGGTCCTGTTGGGACGTACAGCCAGATTGATCCCGCCATAGAGCAGGAGGTGCTGGCCGCGCTTGGCCTGCGTGTGGATCCGGTCAGCACACAGATCGTGCAGCGCGACAGGCACGCCGCACTTGTTGCCGCGATCGCGATCACGGGCGGCACACTCGAACGATTTGCAACAGAGATTCGCAACCTGCAACACACAGAGATCGACGAGGTTCGTGAACCGGTCCGGAGTGGCCAAGCGGGGAGTTCGGCCATGCCACAGAAGCGCAACCCAGTGAAGAGCGAACGCATTGCCGGACTTGCGCGCATCCTGCGTGGATACGCAGCAGCGGCAGCGGAGAACCAAGCGCTCTGGCATGAGCGCGACATGAGTCATAGCTCAGCGGAGCGCATCCTCCTCCCAGATGCCACTGGTCTTATTCACTACGCGCTGCGCTCCATGCACGGCATCATTGATGGGCTCGAGGTCAATCGAGATGCGATGCGCAGGAATCTTGACGCGGGCCTCGGACTACACGCTGCCTCGCGTCTCCTCACCGCACTCGTCAACGCAGGCGCGCCGCGCGACCAGGCGTATGCACTCGTGCAAGGAGCCACCGCCGCCGCACGCGCAGCGTCGCGTCCGCTCGCTGATGTTGCGCGCGCAACCAAGGAGATTAGTTCGTTGCTTGATGAGCGCGAGATCGTCCGTGCGCTTGATGAGCGAGCGGCGCTTGCGCACTGCGGTCTGCTCGTCGATCGCTTGAAGGAGATTGAGACAAGCCCCTAGAAACGCTAGCGCTGCACCACGTCAAACTGGGTGTAGGCGTTGAACGAACCTTCGCGCAAGAAGCCGATCAGGCAGATCCCGAGTCGCTCCGCCGTCTCCACCGCAAGCGATGATGGGGCGCCAACGCAGGCGATCGCGCCGTAGCCGGCGGCGGCCGCCTTCTGCACGAGTTCAAACGAGCAGCGACCTGAGAGAAGCAGTAGTGCGCCGCTGAGTGGGAGTGCTTGGCGAAGCGCCGCTTCACCAATCAACTTGTCCACCGCATTGTGACGCCCAACGTCTTCGCGAACGGCAGTGATGCTGAGCGCCCCGCTCGGCGCAACGGCGACGGTCGCTGCAGCGTGCAGACCCCCCGTCTCTCCGAAGATGGATTGCGCCTTGCGAAGCTGCGCGGGAAGCCCCAGCAGTGCGTCGTGATCGATGCGCATGATCGGCTGCACGCGCCCGAGTCGCTGGACGACGTCGTCAATGGACGCCTTGCCACAGATTCCGCATGACGCGGTAGCAACTGTTGTGCGCGTTGGAATCCGCGCCGCATCGAACCCGCCGGTCAGGTGGACGCTGATGTGGTTCTCCGGCTGTGAAGCATCAAGTGGGTCGCCAAACGTGATGCGCGCCACAGACGTTTGCGTGATCAGCGACTCGCTGACGAGGAAGCCAACGGCGAGCTCTTCGTCCTGACCAGGCGTGCGCATGGTCACCGCAACATCGAGTCGCAGACCATCTGCATCGACCACGCTGATCTGTGCAGGCTCTTCACCCGTCAGTTTGTCTTCGCGCTCATGTGCGACGCCGTCTCGCCAGGTACGCACACGGTGAGGAGTGGTGCGTCGCTGCGGATCAGGGGAGCCGCTCATGGGGCGATGCTACCGCGGGAAAATCGGACGGCCGAGACCCCGAAGGGTCCCGGCCGTCCGGTTAACGACGAAACTCGTAAGCTCAGCGCGCTGGGCGTCGGCTTGCGAAGCAGGTGTCGCAGTAGACCGGCTTGCCGCTCGTCGGCAGGAAGGGGACCATCGTCTCCTTACCGCAGTCCGAGCAGGTCGTCGGGTGCATTTCGCGTGGTCCGCGTGGAGCTCGCGGGGCGCCGTAGCCACCCGCGCTGTAGCTGCCACCGCCGGTGTAGCCGCCGAAGCCGCCACCCGCTGAACCGCCTTCGCGCTGCGCCTTGCGGGCATTGCGGCATGGTGTGCAGCGCTTTGGCTCCGTGAAACCGCGCTCGGCGTAGAACTCCTGGTCCCGCGCCGTGAATACGAACTCCTGGCTGCAATCCATGCAGACCAAGTTCTTGTCTGTGTACATTCCGTTCACTCCTATTGTTGGCTCGCCTCGTGTTCCGAAGGTTTGTCTCGC